>JAIQGI010000001.1 GCA_020072565.1 Terriglobia bacterium | reverse complement strand
CAATTCTCCAGATTTTGAGCGTCACCTGTTTTGAGAAAACTTCGATTTATCAAATACTTACGGAATCAGCGCGCGAGCCGTCCAACGACGATTCCGGTAACCAATTGCAGCTATTCAACTTCTAATGGGACACTAGTGGTGGCGTCCCTATTTCCTCTATTTTCCTATATTGCTTTCCAATATGACTTGTGGCATCCTCGATATGGCTATCCAATATGAAAGCCGCGAGCAGCCAAGCAAGCGCGCGGCGAGCGAGACTTGGGTCTTGCGGGGAGGAGTATTCATGAGACGGGTGCGCGCCTGGTTTTTGCGCCTGGCAGGTCTGTTCAACAAGGAGCGGCGGGAACGCGAGCTGGCGGAGGAAATCGAAAGTCATCTCCGGATGCACATCCATGACAACCTGAAGTCCGGCATGACTCCTGAAGAGGCGCGTCGGAACGCTGTGATCAGGCTTGGCGGGATAGAGCCGACCAAGGAGATCTGCCGGGACCGGCGCGGCGTTCCCGTGCTGGAGGCACTCATGCAGGATCTCCGCTTCGGCATGCGCATGTTGCGCAGGAATCCCGGATTTGCCGCCATCGCCGTGCTGACGCTGGCGCTCGGCATCGGCGCCAACACTGCGGTCTTCAGCATCGTGAACGGTGTGCTGCTCAGGCCGCTGCCTTTCCAGGACTCGTCCCGGTTGGTGGTGCTCGGCGAGTGGAACCCGCACGCTGCCGGCCAGGCCATCGGCGCCTCATATTTGAACTTCGATGACTGGAGGCGGCAGAACCATGTCTTTGAAGACATGGCGGCCTGCCGCGACCTGCGGATGACTCTGGTGGGCAGGGGCGAACCGCAGCGGGTAACCGGCATGGGCGTCAGTCCCGCTTTCTTCCCGCTCCTCGGCGTCGAGGCATACCTGGGCCGCACGCTGGCGCCTGAGGATGAGAGCGCAGGCCGGCAGGCTGCGGTCGTGATCAGTTACGGTCTTTATCAGAAGCTGTTCAGCGGCGCCCAAAGCGTGCTGGGGCAGACACTCGTCCTCAACAACATTCCGCGCGCGATTGTCGGCGTTCTGCCGCGCGGTTTCCGGTTTCTTCAGGACGTCGACTGCTACACGCCGCTCGAGGTTCCTGCCCAGGTCCGGCAGATCCGGGGAATTCGTTTTCTCCGCGTCGTCGCCCGGTTGAAGCCGGGAGTCTCGCTCTCGCGGGCGCAGGCGGACATGGACGGGATTGCGCGGCGTCTGGCGTTGGATTACGCGAATTACGATGAAGGCTGGGGCGTCTCCCTGGTCTCTCTCGAGGACAAGGTGGTCGGCCACGTCCGCCACGGCCTGCTGGTCCTTCTTGGCACCGTGGGTTTTGTCCTGCTAATTGCGTGCGCCAATGTGGCGAATCTGCTGTTATCACGCGGAGCGGCAAGGGGGAAGGAAATCGCGCTCCGGGTTGCGCTGGGCGCAGGCAGGGCGCGCGTGGTAGTGATGTTGCTGCTTGAAAGCCTGCTGCTGGCGACGGTCAGCGCCGCGGCGGCGCTCGTCCTGGCCTTCGCGAGTCTCGAGTTGCTGCGCTCGCTCGCCCCGACAAACCTGCCGCGGCTGGATGAGGTCAGCCTGGACGGGCGCGTGCTGGGCTTTACCCTGCTCGTGACCCTGGTGACGGGACTGCTGTTCGGCTCGGCTCCAGCCCGGCAGGCCGCGCGCGTCAACCTGCAGGAGACGCTCAAAGAAGGTGAGCGGAGATCGTCGGGCGGGCGTTCGCGGCTGCGCGGATTTCTCACCGTTTCCGAGGTGGCCATCACCCTGGTTTTGCTCATGGCGGCGGGGCTGCTGGGCCGCAGTTTCCTCCGGCTACTTTCCGTGAATCCGGGGTATCGGACCGAAAAGGTGCTCTCGCTCGAACTCCCATTGCCGCAGTACAAATACCCGCAGGATTTCCAGCAGGCCGAGTTCTTCCGCACACTGCTGGATCGAGCCCAGGCACTGCCCGGGATGCGCTCGATCGCCTTGACGAGCGCGGTGCCGCTCAGCGGCAACGAATCGAGAAACTCCTTCGCCATTGATGGCCGCAAGGCCGAGGTAGCGGAATGGGCGGCGCTGTGGTCTGTTACCCCCGACTATTTTCGCACCATGGGGATTCCGATCCTGCAGGGCCGCAGCTTCGGCGAACAGGACGCTAAGGGATCGCCTGAGGTGGCGATCATCAACGAAGGCCTGGCACGGAAATATTGGCTGAAAGGAGACGCGGTCGGGAAACGGATCCTGTTCGGTGATACCGGACCGACGGTCGTTGGGATAGTCGGCAATGTGAAACAGACCGGGCTCGCCGACCAGGACGAGCCCGAGATGTACCTGCCTTACTGGCAGCAGCCGTTGCCGGTCATGACGCTCGTGGCAGAGACCGAGGGGGACCCGCTTGAGCTTGTCGCGCCGCTGCGCGCCCTGGTGCGAGCGGTCGACAAGGACCAGCCGATTGAACACATCCAGACCATGGGGGATCTGCTGGCCCGCTCCGTGGCGGAACCGCGCCTGCTGACCCTTCTGGTAGGCGTCTTCTCCTTGCTTTCCCTGGTCCTGGTCGCGGTGGGGATCTATGGCGTTATTTCGTACTCGGTCAGCCAGCGCACGCACGAGATCGGCATCCGCGTGGCGCTCGGAGCACGGCGGCAGGACATCTTTCTGCTGATCATCGGTCAAGGAACAAGACTCGCGTTTCTTGGAATTGCGATCGGCGTGGCCGCATCTTTCGGCCTCACGCGCATCATGGCGGGCTTGCTCTTCGGCATCGAAGCGGCCGACCCGGTCACATTCGCAGGAGTCGCGGCCCTGGTCGTGGCGGTCGCATTCGCAGCGTGCTATTTCCCGGCGCGGCGCGCGATGCGCGTCGATCCGGTGGTCGCGCTACGATACGAGTAGCTCCGGGCGCTTCGAGCGGCAACCTGGGGTGAGCGTACGTGCGCCGGCGGTTAGGAGCAGTTCGCTGCCGGTACGATCTGATTTTTTTCCAATGAGGACAAGTGACATTCTCGATATGACCATCCAGTAGGAGAGTTATGAGCGACAAGGCAGATGTCTGGCAGGGTACCTTGGCCCTGATGGCGCTGAAGACCCTGGAAACGATGGGGCCCCTCCACGGATATGGGATCGCACGCCGGATCGAGCAGACGAGCGGCAACCGGTTGTCCGTCAATTATGGGACGATCTATCCGGCCTTGCTGAAATTGGAACAGGAAGGATACGTCGTCTCCGCATGGGGCGTGTCGGACCACAACCGCCGGGCGAAGTATTATCGGCTTACGCGCGCGGGCAGGAAGCAACTCGAAAGAGAAACACGGGATTGGCAACAGACGACCGCGATCCTGGCGCGATTCCTGTCCCCCAACACGGAGCCCTCATGAGAATGTTCCGCCAGGCCGATCTCAATCAGACGGCCAGAACCCGATTTGCGTCGCTGCCGATGACACCGGACCTGCAGAGTTCCCCTGCCATGAACGCCCCCGAATGCCGTGCCTGCACTCCGAGCGCCTCCGCCAGGGACACGGCGCACGACGCGCGGATGCAGTCCGCCACCGCCTTGCGCGCCGCCTCCGCCAGCGCATTTTGTGCCGGAGGCAAGCTCGTATCGATGTCGATATCGATGGCGTTCTCAATCACCGGTCGGACAGGCAGGCTGCGGTTGCCGGGCGTGACGAGCTCCGATGCCTTCTGCAGACAAAGATCGAGCGGCCCCGAATAATCGACGAGCCAACCCGCCGCTTCCGCGGCTCGCACGCTTTCTCCGGTCAGCAGCATGCGAAGAACCCGGTGGCGCTCGCGCTTCTGCACCTTGCGCAAGGACCAGTGACAGCCCTCCATTCCGGGAATGACGGGCAAAGTGACCTCCGGCATGCCGAGAGCGGAGTCTTCCCGCGCAATCAGATAGTGACAATGCATCAACAGCTCCAGCATTCCGCCCAGGCAGCGCTTGCCGGCAACGAAACCGACGGAAACCGCAAACCCGGAGTGCAGCCGCCGCGCCGTTTCGGACCATGCAACGGACAACGCGGTCCCCCGCGCTGCATCTTTCAGTGACGAATAAAAATCGGCCGTATCTGCGCCGACCATCTGGGTTGACAGGTGAAAATCGCTTGTGACAATGACGTGCGCGACCTGCTCCGATTTCAGCCAGTCAATGGCTCGATTCAGCTCGGCGTCGATATCGGAGTTGTAGCTCTCGCGGCTGATGGTGATCACCCCGATCGAGCCATCGTGCTCGGCGTTGACGTAAAGCTGCTGCCATGAGGGCTGTTCGACCTGTCCGAAGACGTCCGGATGCCAGCAACTGCCTGCGGCGGCCGGATAGAGGCGATGATAGGCCTCGACGTGCTTGATGGCGGCCTCCGGTCCCATCTCACGGACAAGCGCCAGAATGCCCCTTCGGAACTGTGCGCAGAGTTCACCGATGGCGTTGATGTGCGAAAGATGCGCCCGCCGCTCATGAAGCATGAGGCTGGTCATCTGGAGGATCGGGCCCAGCAGCCAGGTCAAAAGCTCCTCCTCTTCTCCAGGCGGGATCGACCAGTTCACCACAGGGCGGAAATGATCGGGAGGATACCAGTCCTGGCCGGAAGTCTTGCGGTATTCCAGTTCCTCGCCCGGCGCAAAGAGCGGGCCGTACTTTTCAGAGAGGTGCTGCAAGCAGGACCATGTCAGGAAATTTGCGCCCCTGGCGCCGATCACATCGTGGGCGCGGAAGGGGTTCGGGCCCAATGCCCGGCGCACGAATTTGTCGATCTTCCAGAAGGGCATGTTCGACGCGCGGTGATAACGCAGGGCGGCCAGCGTGAGCCCGCAAAATAAGACATCCAGAACGAAGGACCAGTGATCGGACACCGGAATGGGTATCAATCCTATGGCCCAGAGGAGATGGGTGAAGTCGGAGCGGCTTCGTTCGACAATTTCCCACACCTTGTTGACCTCGTGCGGAAAAGACGGATGGGCGATGCCGACTCCAAGCTCCGCGCTGGGGAACCCTGAGGTTACGGATCGGATTTCGATGTCGGGGAAGGCTCCGTGGAACATCGCGTAGTGCGCCTTTTTGACGGCCAGGATTTCAGGGATGGCCTCGAGCAGAAAACGCGGACGCAGCCCGTGAAGCTGGGCAGGCAGTGTGCGGCCGTCGTAATTGAGCCGGACAATACCGGACATGATCTCATTGGCCTTTGATTGCCCGAAGGCGGCGGCGAGCGCCTGGTATTGGCGGCCTATGCCGTCCGGCGCGCCGGCGATATCCAGTCCCACTATCGTGATCCCGTAGGGAATCAGACGTGAGCCCAACTGCATTGTTTTGCCCGCGCCCGCGATCCCGTTGGCGCCCGATATGACCAGCGAGCCGCGCGCGCCGGGATTTCCGAAGACTGCACCCGCCAAAGTCCCGGCGGACACGGGCAACGTGCCGCGACGAAAAATGTCGAGAACTGTCCCCAATCCCAATGTTTCCAGCGTTGACTGTCGTAACGATTTCATGATCTGTTGCCCCGATCCGTGACCTTGAAGATGACTGCGATCCCGACATCGCCAGCGGCGCAGCCGCAGACCAGCGCGTATCCGCCGCCCAGTTCGACCGCCTCCTCGAGCGCTTCCGCAACGACCCGAGTCAACGTCGGCCCCTGGGGGTGCCCCCAGACCAGAGGGCAGCCGGTCGTGTTCATCTTTCGCCAGTCATAATGGAACACTTTGGCAAACAGGACGTCATTGACGGCGAAAGGATTGTGGCCCTTGACTACCGCCATATCTTCCACGGTCAGGCCGGTGCGCAGCAGCAGGCCTGAGACCGCCTGCGCCGGCGCTTCCGGCATCAGGCTCGGAGAGGTGCGGACCTCCGCCTTGCCGACGATCTGGATGTCGATCTCGGGTCTTGCGCTGAGCTCCCGGGCTCTGGCCTGGTCGGCGACGAGCAGCGTCGCCATGCCGTCGGATGCATGAGTTTGCGTGCCCGGCGTGACGCAGGTGTCCAGTTCCCGCATTGTCCTCAGGCCGGCCAGTGAAACCTGTCGAACCCCCAGATCATCATCGATCCAGCCCATCGACTTCCCCTGAAGATTGAGTATTTCCAGCGGGACCAGAACCTTCTGCAGGAATCCCCTGGCTTTGGCGCTGAAGTACTGCTCGTAGCGACAAGCCGTTAATTCATCAACTTCCTCTCGATCCAGCCGGTGCTTCCGGGCCGCCAATCCTGCACAGGCGATCATGGACCTGCCGGTGGCGGGATCGAAACCGAAGTTGTCCCACACATCCGAGAGTGCGTGCGTGCGCTGGTATGTGCGGCGTTCGGGAAAGACTCCTGCGGGGGAATCCGATGTCCGGTCGAATGTGAGCACGCCGACGACGTCATGTGCGCGGCATTCGACCTCTGCCGCGGCGAGGATGACGGCCTGCAATCCGGTCGCGCAGGCCTGCTCGATGTGGTAGCCGGGAATTCTATGATCCAGGCAGCTGGCGACCAGCGGCGCCGTCCAGAATTTCCAGTGCCACGGGATCGTGGATCCTATCACCAGATAATCGATCACATGTTTGGGAACTCTCCTCAATCCGAGAATACGGTTCATTGCCTCCCCGGCAAACTGGCCGATGTTGACCTCTGCCAGCGGTGACGTTTGCCAGGCGGGGAAGTAACTGCTTCCCCATGTTCCGTACGGGATGCGTGCCCGCTCGAACGCTGCAGATACATCCTTCATACTTCAACTCCGCCGACATGGTCTTCAATCAAGCCGAGGATCTCCCGCCCATCGCTGACAGCAGGACACACGTGACACTGGGGGTGGATGAGGCGTCCTAGCCATCAGCTGGTGTCTATATATCTGCTCGACGCCGAGGCCCGAAGTGCCGTCAGGCAATAGCCCCGGCTGTCAGGCCGGGGTTAGAGATTTCGGTAACATGAGCGCCGAAGGCGCGATACTCGACCGAGAACGCAGCATTAAGTGCCGCGCTTCCGGCGCTCGGCTTTCTGCAATCCTAATCCCGGCCTGACCGCCGGGCCTATTAAATAACGGCCCCTCGGGCCTCATACGACATCCATCAGGAATGAGGAACCGTTCCAAACCCACAGTGTCACGTGTGGGAAACAGCCAGCACCCAACGGCGGGGTTGGCCCATGCTCGTCTCACCTTTTGGCATTTCACAGCATTTGAGCATTACAGAAGCGCCGCGCCGATGCTTTTGCCGCCGTCGACATGGAGGATCTGACCGGTTATGAATCGCGCCTCCTCGGATGCCAGGAAGGCAACGGCGTTCGCAATGTCCTCCGGTTGGCCGATCCGGCTGCCCGGCTGCGCGGCGATCAACTTGTCGAGCACCTCCTTGGGCAGTCTGCGCGTCATCGGCGTGTCAATCAATCCCGGGGCAACTCCATTCACAGTCACATGGTAGCGGGCCAGTTCGAGGGCCAGCACGCGAGTCAGGCTGACCAACCCTCCCTTGGAGGAGGAATAATTCGACTGTCCCGGGTTGCCCAGCCATGCGCGCGAAATGATGTTGATGATGCGCCCATACTGCTGCCGCCTCATGACAGGGATTACCTCGCGGGACAGCAGCCAGGGCCCTTTCAAATTGACACGGATCACCGAATCGAATTCCTCCTCGGACATGCGCCAGATGACGTTGTCGCGAATGATGCCGGCGTTGTTCACGAGCACATCAAGGCGGCCGGTTCTTGCGAGGACGTCCGACACAAAGCGGGCGCCATCGTCGGCTTCGGCGACATCTCCGGCAAAGAAATGGATGGCGCCGTTGTTCGAGGATGGGGGTGCCTCCCCGGCATCGATATCAAGGATCGACACCGTCGCGCCTTCGTGTGCGAACCGCTCGGCAATAGCTCGCCCGATGCCCCGGCTGCCGCCGGTAACGATGACGGACTTCCCTTGGAATCTCATATTCACCTGTTTTCCCATACCGGAGGGCGCCGTTCGAGGAACGCGGCAATCCCCTCATTGGCGTCGTGCGTCGCCATCAGTTCCGACACATACACGCGCTCGAGGTCTTTCAGCCGCTCGCGCAGCACATCGTTGAACATGTGCCGCCCGGCCTTGACTGCAATCCGCAACGAGGACGCGCTCTTGGGAAGGATCTGTTTCTCGATCCACGCATCAACTCCCGCCAGCATGGCCGCGCGCGATTCATAGGACTGGCAGGCCATCCCCAAGGCAACGGCCTCCGCCGCAGACACGCTTCGGCCGGTCAGCAGAAGTTCGTCCGCCCGGGCCTGGCCGAGCTTGAGCGGAAGAATCAGCGATGCCGGAGGGGGAAACACGGCCAGCGAAATCTCCGGTTGCCCGAGCTTCGCGGTCTCGTCGAGAATCAGAAAGTTGCACATCAAGGCCAGCTCCAGCCCGCCGCCGAGGCACTGCCCGGAAACCAGCGCCGCCGTCGGAACGGCCAGATCGATGAGCTGATAAAAGATCCCATGGAATTGTTCCAGCATGCGCGCCGCCTGATCCCGCGCATGTTCCTGGACGCTGGCGCCGAAGCTGAAATGATCGCCGGCGCCCGTCAACTGCACCAGCTTGATCTGGGGCTCCTGCGCCAGGGAGGCCAGCTCGCCACGCAGCTCCCCCATCATGTGCGAATCGAGGATGTTGGCTTTCGGGGCGTTGAGGGTGATGCGCACGACCTCGCGGCTGTGCAGGAACTCTGTGCGGACTTTGTCGGGCATGGCAGTCACCTCGGCAGGATGGCTTCGATCAGTTCATCATCCCATGGGTGCCCCTGGGAGAGCATCTGTCGCAGCTTGATAAAGTCGACCTCGCGATTGTCCTTCGGTCCCTCGTTGAAGGCCCGGAAACCGGCATTGGCCTCGGTTGTCATGTTCAGCGCCAGCCAATCGCGGTTGGACTGCTGGTTGCGGTCCCAATGTTCGAGCTTTTTCTTGCGCAGGCTGTTCAGCGTCTTGCTGAGGCAGTCGGGCATGGTGTAGAGCAGTTTCGTCGTCAGGGAATTCACCGCCTCATCCAATGGGTTCAGATCGATCGTCCCCCTGGCAAGCGTCGCCTTGCCCGCCTTGAGTTCGTCTCCTGACTTCCTCCGCCCGTAGACGACCTCTCCGGATTTGTCGAGCCAGCGATCGGTGATCACCAGCGGATTGCGGACAAATGTGCCGTCGATCTTCAGCACGGGGACCGCTTCCGAGATCAGGCCGGTCTGCTTGGCTTCATAAGCGCTCCACAGCTCGCACAATGTGCAGCTTTGAGTGGCACGCTCGATGCCGACGTACAGGTGCAGGAAATCGGTGCTGCCGCCGTCGGGAGCGCTTCCATGCTTTGGTCCCGCCTGGCCGAAAACCGCCATGTCGCTGGCGATGGTCAGGTCGCATGCCATGCCGAGTTCCTGACCGCCGGCGATGCGCATGCCGTTGACCCTGCAAATGACGGGCTTATCGCACATCAGGATCGAGGTGATCATGTCGTTGAAAAGCCTCATGTATTGCTTGTATTCGAGCGGGCGTCCGGCATAGTACTCCGCGTACTCCTTGGTGTTGCCTCCGGTGCAGAACGCCTTGTCGCCGACTGCGGTGAACACCACGGCTACGACCGATCGCTCATTCGACGCCTTGCGCAGAGCGAGGATGATCTCCTTGACCGCCCCCGTGGTGTAAGAGTTGTACTGTGCCGGGTTGTTCAGGAGTATCCATGCGTTGTGCAGGCCTTCGAGCGGGGCCCCCTTTTTGTCCAGGCAGGGCCTGAGTTCGTAGAGGATCTCCTTGAAGTCGCTTTCGACGATGTTGTGACTGAAAAGTGGACGAGTCATAATCATATCCTTCCTGTTTCTGCCGATGTCCTCCTCCGCAACGGGGAGGCTGATTCCTGGGACCATGAGATCCAAAATTACAGCCCATCCTCATCCCGGCCTTACGGCCGGGCCTATTCACTGTCGGCCCTCCGGGCCTTCTCAGGCCTTGAACCAGGCCGGCGCCAGCTCCGCGCCGAACTCCCGAGTCTGAAACTGAGGCGCGAAGCGCCGGCAGTGAATAATCCCGCGCTTACGCGCGGGGTTAAGAAGAAGTTACCAACGAGGCCCGAAGGGCCGGCACATTTATTTGCCTTTATGTCCATACCTACAGAAATGTGTGTAAGGTACAGGTCATGCCGCCGCACTCCAAGGCGGCTTCGGCGCTTGAAAGCGGCATCAAAAATCGGGCGTCAGCACCGCGCGTTTCGTCAGCTGGTGCTGCAGCGCCATCTGAAAAACCTCGTTGATCTGCGACATGCGCCGCGTCTCGCTGAACGGCTTAAGTGCCAGTTTCTTCTGGGCAACCAGATCGATGACCGCGGGATACAGCTCGGGCTTGCAGCCCCAGGTTCCAATTATAGTGGCATCGAAGGCCATGAGATTGCTCAAGCGGAGTTCGAGTTTTTCCAGGGTGAATCCCACCACGGACAGCGTTCCGGCGATGCCGAGCAGGGCGAACGCCAGATCCTGGCCCGCTTTGGTGCCGGAAGTTTCATAGATCTTCCAGCCATGCGCAGGCGCCTGCAACTCCCGGCAGTATTCCTTGACGCGATTCTTGACAGCCTTGACATCCATCTCTCTGGTGTTGATCGTTGCCGTCACGCCGATCGTTTTCAAAGGATCGAGCTTCTCCTGGGCGATATCGACCGCGATCACTTTTCCCCCCATGATGCGCGCCAGCTGTGCGGCGTAGATCCCTATGCCGCCCACGCCGATGACGATCGCGAGATCACCCGGCGTCAGGCCGCTTTTGACCAGGACCTGGTACGGTGTCGAGACCGCGTCGGCGATTACGGCGAGTTCCGCCAGCGAATGATCGGCAAGCGCCGGTTCCGGAACCGGCACCAAAAAACGCGCCGGTACGACGGCATGGCTGGCGAATCCTCCGTGGAAGTCATTGCCGGGCATCTTCTGGCTCTGGCAAATGTTGCCGCGTCCGCGGCGGCACAGTTCGCACTCTCCGCACGGCAATACCGCCGGCACGATCACAGGTCTGCCCAGCAGATGCGCGGGTCCGCGGAGGACGGTCCCGGAGATCTCGTGTCCCAGCACAAGGGGAAGCGGATGACGGGTCGGCACGCCTTGGTGCCAGAAACTCAAGTCGGTATGGCAGACACCGCAGCCCGCCACTTCGACGACCGCCTCGTCATCGGCAGGATCGGGACTGGGCATCTCCACGCGCTCAAACGGAGCGTCCTTCGCAGTCATTTGATAGGCAATGATCCTTTTCATGCTTACCCTCCTCGTTCACCCTCATCACGGCGTTTGCCGTCGGTGCAATTATGAGCCGCCCTGCGTTGCCTCCTTGTGCGCCAGTACGGCTGCCCCCAATGCCACGGCAAGCTGCGGCCTGTCCACCACATGAACCTGCGACGGCACTCTTTCCGCCAGAAGCTCCGCCAGATGAGGATGGTACGCGATGACGCCGCCGCACAACAGCAGAGGGAGGCCTGGCTTGACCGGCAGTTTCCGCACACGATCGACCACCGACAGGTATATCCCTCTCGCGATATCCTCCGGCGGCACGCCGTCGAACTTCCAGCTCAGGATCTCGCTCTTGGCAAAGACCGTGCAGAAGCTGTTGATGGTGCGGTCCGATTTCGACTCTCTCGCCAGCCGGCTCATTTCGCACAGCAGCAGCTCGGCCCGCTCGGCGATTTCGGTGATAAAGGCGCCGGTTCCAGCCGCGCACTTGTCGTTCATATGAAAATCCATCACGCTGCCGTCGGGTCCGCTTTCGATGATCTTCATGTCCTCGCCGCCGATGTCCAGAATGCACTTGCGCATCGGGTGCAGCATCGAGACTCCGGCGGCGGCGCAGATGAGCTCCGTCTTCTGCAGATCCGACGGAACATTGCGGCGGCCGTAGCCGGTGGCGCAGGTCCGGCGGATGTCGAACCGCTCGTGAATCAGCGCCGTACAGCGTTCGCAGGCTTCATGGCGTCTGCTCAGGGTCGGGATCACCTCGGCGTGGACGATGGCCCGGGTGTGGTCGAGGACCACAAATTTGGTGTAGGCGGAGCCAAGGTCGATGCCGAGATAATGCGCGGTCATTTGCTCGCTGCCTTTACGCTTTCCATTGCACTCTGCTCGAGCAAGTGAACCAGCGCCGTCACCGACTGGTTGATAGGCGTCGGCAAGCAGTGTTTCCTGCCGTACTGAACGATCTTGCCGTTGAGCTGGTCGATTTCCGTCTTGTCGCCATTCTCGAGGTCCACCAGCATGGAAGGCCTGTGGTGGCCCGCGTTTTTCAGGTAGCGGATGCTGAACCGGCGGAATTTGTTGCCCAGTTCAATCCTCTCCATTTCGGCGACATGGACGGACTCATCGATGATTCCCTCGACCAGCTCGAATGTGGACGGAAAATCCATGACTTCTTTCATCGTGCGGCGGGTGATCGCGCACACCGCGCTGAGCGCCGCATTCAGAATCGCCTTGGCCCAGACGTGATCCTGGATGTCCAGAGGGATTTCGGTGTCCAGACCGACCGAATTGAGGATATCCGCGAACTTGCGCGCCATCTCATTCCCGCCGTCGGCAAGTGATGCCACATAATTCGGCGGATTGAAAAAGCTCACATGCACGGTACTGTCGTCCGCCATGTTGCCGGCGAAATTGACGACCATGCGGAGCGTGCGATGATCGCCGAATTCGCGGCCGATCTCCACCTCGTTGTCGATCCCATTCTGCGCGCACAGCACATAAAGCTTGCCGTTGTCGATGTCCTTGATCTGGCCGATCACCTTTTTGAGATCGGGCGTTTTCACCGCGATGATGATCATGTCCGGATCATACATGCCAAGCTCCTGAACAGAATAGCAGGCATCCTGAAGTTTGACGCTCTTTTCGATCGTGTGGGTGAGACGGATGCCCCGTTTCCGGATCGCGTCGATTTTGTGCGGAAACACATCGCATGGCACCACGTGCGCGCCCGCTTCCTTCAGATGCACGGTCAGGGTCGCTCCCACCGGCCCGGTGCCGATGATTCCCACCCGCATCTTGTGATTACTGTTGTTCTCATTCATCGTCTTGACTCTCTTTCAAGGTTGAACGCACTGCTGCCGAGTTTTCAGCTGCTCGATGAAGGTCTCAATCCTCGTCCGAGCCTGCCCATCCGAATAAAAGCGGAGATCGTTCAGGTCCCCGTCGATGATCAGGGAAGGCA
Source organism: Terriglobia bacterium (assembly GCA_020072565.1). Classification (NCBI taxonomy): domain Bacteria; kingdom Pseudomonadati; phylum Acidobacteriota; class Terriglobia; species Terriglobia bacterium. The sequence goes on along the minus strand of JAIQGI010000001.1, from coordinate 226,205 downwards.
CGGAGGTGAATCCTGTCAGCCTTCCGGGAAGACCGAATCGGCTGTTGGTGTTGTTAAAACACGTCTTCGAATCATGGAAAATGATGCCGTCGATCCGATACTCTTCGAGCAGGCGCGCCAGAATGGCCAGCTTGGCCTCCTCGCCGCGGTTTATGAAAATGCGGGTATAGGCGTCCGCCATGGATCGCAGCGGGTCGCCCGGGTTGAAGGTGGGAAACACCCAGCTGTTGCAATAAGTGGATGCGACGACGGCGGCCTGGTTTTCCGCAAACAACTCCGAAAGAGCGCGCAGACGCCCCCAGATGGGCATGCCCTCCCAATAGATCCTCACGCGCTCGCCGGGCACGGCGGCCGCGCCGCGATCCGCCAGCGACTGCAATTCAAGGAGGGCTTCCTGATAGAAGTCGACGCACACCTGCGTGCCGCGAAGCAGAACAATGGGGGCCATGAGGATTGCGCCGTCCCAGAAAGTCGTTAAGGACGGCACAATCCGGCCGGTTTCCAGCACTTTTTTCCAGAGATGCGATCCAAGTCTGCTGAGTTCGACAGTTTCGGCGAGGCGTTCCGGAGCCAGGGGTGCGCCCGCGACCTGCTCACCGACGCGAATGAGCCTCTCGAACTGCCGCGCGACGTTGTCGATGTCGGCTTCCGTGACATCCTCCAGGTGACGCGGCGGGAAAATGCCGACGATGGGGCATCCGAACTCCCGTCCATAAAAGCCGAACCATTCGGCCACCTCGCGGCACTGGTTGGTGTTGAATGCGATCAGGTCGGGCCTTGGAATCGAGGCCAGTCCGTAGGCCTCGGCAAGTGGAGTTTCGTGCATGAGCCAGGCGCCGATGTCGGCCGTCAGGTAGGAGCAGATCTCGTCATCGTAGCCTGCCTGATGGGCGCACGGGATGAATCTGGCCGCGGCCCGGCTCGCGCCCAGCAGGGCGCCGTGATTTTCCGGAAAATAGACGTGAAATCCCAACGCCCGCAGGATTTCTGCGGGGCCGGCGCTCGTACACCAGGCCAGGGGCGACGACAGGCCGGCATAATAATCCTTGAGGACCGATTTGAGCTTGGACTGCGCGCGCAAACGAATCATGGCCGCTCCAGATTCAGGATATACACTTCCGTGGGATCCGCAGCTTTGTTCCCGTTGCCATACAACTGTTCGATGCGGGCTTTGAATATGCGGGCCACGACATTGGGGGCCAGTTTCATCGACGGCGTCAACTCCTCGTCCTCTATGGAAAGTTCGTGATCGATCAGCATGGCCGCCGACGGGCGCAGGTATGGGGCATCGATCCGTTCATTGAGCTTCCTCAGGCAATTCGCCAGGCAATGCGCCAGATCCTTCATGTCCCTGGGACAGTTGCAGCCGGTCGTGATTCTCGATTCGTCCACATTCCCGGAAAGCATGGCGTGATTGGGAAACAGAAGGGCCACGGGATAATCCCTGCCGCTGCCGGTCACGTAAGCGTGAGACAGGAAGCAGCAGTTCTGCACGATCAGGTTTTCGATTTCGGCGGGAACGACTTTTTCCGCGTTACTGAGCTTGAAAATGCGATCCTTGCGCGAGATCAACCGCAAGCCGGCCGTCGTGAACTCGCCCACATCGCCGGTCGCAAACCAACCGTCCTCCCTGAAAACCGCGTCGGTGGCTTCGGGATTGTGAAAATACCCCTTCATCACATTGGGCCCGCGGACCAGAATCTCGCCGTCCTCGGCCAGTCCGAGAGTGACGCCGGGGATCGGTTTGCCGACGACGCCCGGTTCTCGCGAAACGGCGGGATCCGTGACCGTGCAGCAAGGCGAGGTTTCGGTGAGGCCCCACCCCTCATAGATGGGGATTGCTCGATCCTCGAACAGATCCGAAATGCTCTTGGGCAATGGCGCCGCAGCGGTGAAAACGAATCGCAGCTCGTCGTGAAATATGAGGCGCTCCAGGGCAGGGTCCTTGAGTACCTGGGTAGCGATTTGATGATAGATGCGCGGCACGCTGAAAAAGACCGTCGGTTGTACACGTCTCCAGTTATCCAGCAGCGTGTCGATGTTCTTGCCGCAGCCGTGTTCGAGGGACAGGACCGCCCCATTGTACAAAGCGGCATACTTCTCGTAAATCCCACCGAAACTGTGATGCCAGGGCAGGTAGGAAAGAAATCGGTCCTCCGGGCCCAGCTGCCACAGAACACGCATCGCCGCCTGCTGAGAGAGAATATTGCCGTGGGTCAATTGAACGCACTTGGGCTTGCCCATCGTGCCGGAGGTGTACATCATGAGACATACGGAGTCCGGATCGACGTCTTCGCCCCGGATTTCTCCAGCCGGGGCGGAAGCCCCGATCAGCTCCGCCAGCGTCATGGCGCTCGCGCCGGTCTCGCAGGCAAGGTCGCTGAAGTGCACCACCAGCCGGTACTGCTGCGGGGAGTGGATCTTGCGGAGCTGCTCGGCGTCTGCGACGGCAACCATCCTCGGTTCGCAAAACTCCACCAGCACCTGGGCCTGAGCCGCCGGATAGCCTGCAAAAATGGGGACGGCCACGGCGCCCATCGACATTACGGCGAGTTCCAGCTCCAGCATTTCCTGCCGGTTCGCGGAGAGGATCGCGACACGGTCGCCCGTTCGTAATCCGTGCTCGCTTAGCGAATTCTGGAGGCGTGCGACATCCTGCTGAAAGGCGCGCCAGCCCAGCGGCATGTATTTACCGTTCCGGACTTCCTGATAGAGCGGCCGGTTGCCGAGGCGTTCCGCGTTGCGATTCAGCATGGCAGCGAGATTGCGCGGAAAGTCCGGCAGAGACAGCTCTGCGCGCCAGGCCCTTGGCTCGCTCATGGCTTCGACTCCTGAAGCTTGAAGTGGCGGTACCCTCCCCAGAGAGCGGCGCCGATGGCGCCTGCCGCCACGCAGTTCCGGGCCGGGTATATTTCCAGCCCCAGGTTGCGCTCACCACTCAGTTCCCGGAGCGCAGCCACCAGGCCGCTGTCCTGTGCCATACCCCCGGTCAGGACGACGGGGGACTCAGCCTTGAAACGGCCGAGGAGTTGAACGATCCTGCCTGCAATCGACAGATGAATTCCCTTGACGATGTCGGCGGTGGGGATCCCCTGTGAGACCATGTTGATCACATCGGTCTCGGCCAGCACCGCGCAGATGCCGCTGGTTTTGGCCGGATGCTCGGAACGCAGCGATAGCGGGCCGACTTCATCCATGGTCACGCCCAGATAGCGGGTGATGTTCTCGAGAAACTGGCCGGATCCCGAGGCGCACTGGCCGGTCATGGCGTAATTGCGCACGCGCGCCGAACCGTCCAATGAAATCACGCGGCAGAACAGCGCGCCCAGGTCGACTACGGTGCGCGCTTCGGGATGGTAGTGGTAGGCGCCCCGGGCGTGCGTGGTCATGCTGTAGAAGTGGCCGCGTTTCCTGGGCACAAGCTCGCCTTCTCCGGTCGACGCCACGTAGAGCAGGTCTTCATAGGCAAGGCCGTGGGGCTCCAGCATCCGCTGCAGTGCGGTCTCGATCACGTGGGCCGGATTGCGCCTGCGGATTCGTTCGTTGGCGACATCCAACACTTCCGGACGGCCGCCGTAGCGCACCAGCGCCATCTTGACGGCACTGCTGCCGACATCGATTCCCATGGTAAGATCACCTGGTTTCATATTCTCCTGGCCGCGAACAGGGCGGCTCCGAGAGCGCCCATGAAGATCGAATCAGGGTGGCAGTTGATGGTGATCCTGCCGTAATTTTCAAACACCATGCGGCTGACATATTTGATAATTGCGGGATTGCGCGCCACGCCTCCGGTGAACGTGAACTCGTTCCGGACGCCACCCGAGCGCGCGATCAGCGCAAAGGCCCGTTGCACGATCGCGCGATGCAGTCCCGCCAGGACGTTCTCCTTGCGCTCACCCAGATTCAGATACTCGCGCAGTTCCGCTCCGGCGAAGACAGTGCACGTGCTGCAGATGTTCACCTCGTGATCCGCCTTGATCGCCAGCGACCCCAATTCACCGACGCTCAGGCTCATCTCATCCGCGATGTACCCCAGATAACGGCCGCAGCCTGCGGCACAGCGGTCGTTCATCTGGAAGCTGGTCACCAGGCCGCTGGCGTCGACCTGTATCGCTTTTGTGTCCTGCCCGCCGATATCGAGGACCGTGCGTGTTCCCGGGAAAATCGCATGAGCTCCCAGCGCGTGGCAGAGAATTTCCGATTTGATGTGCTTTTCTTCGAAAGGAAGCAATTGCCGCCCGTAACCGGTGCCGACATAGTCGGCCGGATCGAGATCGAAGGATGAGGTTTCATCGAGAAAACGCTCCACCGCCCCCGCATGGCCCGCATACTCTCCCGGCAGGTCACGCAACGCGCGCAGCACAAGATCACTGAAATCGCAGTCGGCCTGATGATTCTCCACCGGCGTGATGCACCGGTCGTACAAGGCTACGAGCCGGTCGAACAATCCGGCCTCGGCGTTTTCAATGGCCTTCGTGTAGGCGGAACTGAACAGATCCCGGAAAAACTGCGAAGTGGTCGAAACCTCGCCGTTGTAGAACAGACGCCGGACGCGATCCTCCACCATCGGAGCGGCGCGCGGCAGGTATTGGACGATCCTGTTTCGCAGGATCGGATCCTCGATGCGTTCTCCCTCGCGGCACATCGCCTCGAGGAGCTGGCCGAAGCGCGCCAGAAACTGGAGGTAATAGAAACGGTTTTCGAGGTGGCACAACAAGGCGTCCCAATCGCATCCGCCGTCGCCGTCTCTTTTGAGCCTGCGGCCCAGCAAGGTGAAGCGCGAGTTGAAGTCGGCCTCGACCTGGGCGATCCGGGCTGCTGCCTCGTAATTGGAGCGGGTGTTGGTTATGCCCCGGCCGATGATCGCGCCGGTCGAGTCCACCAGCACCGCCTTGGAGGTCGTGGAGCCCAGGTCAATGCCAAGAAATACCTTCATACTGCTCCTCTGTTCGCTCAGGCCAGAACGTCGTCCGACAGGGCATCGCTGCCCGTACGGACGGTTTGCCGCTGCTCGAGCATCTGGAAGAACGAGTCCAGCCGGTTTTTGATGTTGGAAAACGAATAGTATCGGGGGTCGACCAGGTCGGTCTCGATGAATCCGACCGGGATGCCGAGCCGTTCTTCCAGGTCCCTCATCATCACCAGCTGTCCGGCCGAAAACGAATTACAGCTCTTGATGGAATTCACCAGCAGGCCGTCGGCTCCGTACTTTTTGATGAAATCCTCCAGGAGTTGAATGCGCTGGATCAGATTGCGGTTGGTGTAGCACCCGATGCAATATTCCGCCAGGCTTGCCAGGGGATCCTTCGGGGAATGGCGGAATCCGTCGTCGTAGACGCCGCCGACCCTGGTGTAGCTGGAGCCGACAAACACGGCGCCGCGATCGTAGAACATCTTCCAGAAATCACGAAAATGAGTCCAGTTGGGAGGGCCTTCCACCACCAGACGGAACCTCTCATGGGCCATATGCCCTTCCGGGGTGATCGGTCCGAGCTTTCGGGCCACCCGATAATCGACCTCCTGCTTCAATGCCCGGTAGTATTCGACGCAGTCCTCGTTGCCGCGAAATGCGGTGAAGATCGGGCCGATGTAGTAAACGCCGCCAAAGTATGCATCGATGGGCGAGGGCCTATGCCGTGCGGAATCGAAAATCTCGACGAGCAGATCCTCGGCCTGCGCAGCCAGCTTCAGCTTGGCTGCCAGCTTCTCCAGGTCGAATTTCCGGCCGCTGACCTTCTCGAATTTCGGGATCACACTCCTGACGAGCTGGTCTTTGACGTATTCGACTGCTTCCGGCTCCAGGCGTCCGGATTCCTGGTACGGGATGTGGAGCATGGCGACTTCTGCGTTCGGATAGAAGTGGCGCAGGTTCTCGAACCATTTCATGAAGACGAAGCAGCCGGTATAACTCAGCAGCAGGATGTCGGGCGGGGGGAGTTGCTGACCGGTCGGGCCGATGTTCCCTTGCAGCATCATGCCGATGTCGCACTTCACATAGGAGCAGACATCCTCGGAATAGCCGACGTCCTCCGCCTCCCGGATATAGTCTCCCGATTTCTTGCGCATGCCCGATTGCAGGGCGTTGATTTCCGGGTAGACCGACAGCATGTCGAAGGTGCCGACCAATTCCGCCAGATTGCCGGGAACAAAGGTATAGGCCACCTTGCGCCCCGTTTCACGAACTTGAGACAATTCGATGAAGTGCTCGGCAAGCATCTGCTTCTGCTTGATCATGCTGTCTTCTTTTTGGACTTCCATGCCTACTCCCAGAGCTTGATCATGTCGGCGAATGTTCCAGCTTGCTCTTTGATGACATGAAACTGGCCGAGGTTCTCGTGGTACTGAAAACTTATGTGCTTGATGTGGTGCTTGTTCATCGCGCGTTCGAGGATCGGCCGGTCGAGCAAGGCCGGGTCGCAGAAACTCGGAGCGCAGAAAATCACCCCGTCTGCCGCTCGTTCCTTCACTCGTTCCACAAGGATCTCGCCGCGGGTTTTGTCGGTTTCGAACACCACCGACGAGCAGGTCTCGAGGTTCAGATAGCTTTCGACAAGGGCGCCGATGGGATCCCCGGTGTTGTCAGGAATGTCCTTGGAAAACCAAGTCAATCCGAGCTGAAAATCGTCGTCGACGATATAGCAGCCGGCGTTCTCGATCGTCTGGATCAGGCCCAACGGGGGCTGCTCGCAAAACGCTCCGGTGACGACCACCCGGATCTTATCCTCGGATTTACGGGCGGACTGTTCGAGCAGGCCGGGCATGTCTCCAAGCAGCTTGTTGTAGTCTTCGACCGACAGCAGGTTGCCCGCGCGCCGCAGCAGGTAGAAATCGACAGCGCTCATCATGTGCGGCTTTGCCGCGCGCAGGCGATCGAGTCCCAGCAGCAGCTGCCTGCTCTTGTTGTACAAGGTTATAGATTCGTTCAGCCTGGCGGTCGACGGCTGGCCGCCGTTCATGGCGGCAAGGTCCCGGACCAGGCGCTCCAGCACGCGCCGGTAGAAGACGCCTCCCGCCTCCGGATCGAAATCCTGTGGAAAATCGAGATAGCGAACGAACTTGTCGCTGAATCTCAGCCGGAAGATGCCCGACAGGTTGCGAATGACGTCGCAGATGGAAGGGAAAAGGAAGCCGTCGAAATTGTCGAAACCGCCGCCGAGCGCCAATTCCACGACGGTCCGCGGCAAATGGCAGATATATGACTGGAAGAAGGCGTCGCCGCGCACGACCGGAATGCGATCCCCGGCCCCGAAAATGCCGACCGGCAGCATCCCGCAGGCATGGATGATTTCCCGGGGAATGTAGATGGGCAGGAAGCCGATCGCGCGCCGTGACGCCCCCTGTGATTTCCAATCCCTCACATACCCGAATTTTAAATCCTCAAACAGCTCCCTGAGCCAGGCCGTTGTTTGAGCATAGGTGCGGTCTTCCATGTCTGAATCAATCTCCGGATCCGGCTTGTTTTTTCGCCGCCTGCATCGCCGCCACCAGACGTTCCGGAGTGACCGGCAGCTCTTCGATACGCACGCCGGTCGCGTCATAGATGGCGTTGAGAACCGAGGGAATAACCGGCATGATTGCTCCCTCGCCGACTTCCTTGGCTCCATAGGGGCCATTCGGTTCATTCGATTCCACGATAATCGCGTCGAGATGCGGCATGTCGAGCGCGGTCGGGATCTTGTATTCCGCCAGGTTGGCGTTCACGATCCGGCCTTGCGTGTCGTACTGAATCTGCTCCATGAGCGCCTCGCCCATACCCATCATCATGGAACCGTGCATCTGCCCTTCGACCTGAGTCCGGTTGATGGCAAAGCCGCAATCGTGGGCACCCGTTATGTTCTCCACGGTGACTTCACCGGTCTCGAGGTCCACGGAAACTTCAGCCACCTGGGCCGAGCATCCAAATGCGGGCGAGGTGCCGACGGCGGCTCCTTTAAAGGATCCGCCCAGCGGAGGCGGGCGATATTTACCCAAGCCCACGATGCTCCCCCGTTCGAGGAATGCGATCCGGCTGGCTTCGCGAAACGTGAGCCAGGGCCCTGCCGGAGGATCTGTGAAGCCTTTATGCTCCTGAAGGTATTCTTCTCGCAGCCTGGAAAAATCCGGCTCGCCCTGCAGACTGGCCACCTTGCCGTCCTTCAGATCCAATGTTTCCGGGGGCACATGGAGGCAGGCGGCGATGGCATCGAGGATCTGCCGCTTCACGTCGCGCGCCGCATCGCGACAGGCCGCGCCGGTCATCAGCGTTGTGCGGCTCGAATAGGCGCCCAGATCGACAGTGAGGCTGGAATCTCCGGAAATGACCTTTACGTCGTCGATCGGCAATCCAAGCTCTTCGGCGGCAATCATGGCGAGCACCGTATCGGAACCCTGCCCGATGTCCGCTGATCCGGACAGAACGGTGACTCCGCCGCCGACGTCATCGACTTTCACAATCACCGTGCAGTGGTATGTCCGCGAGCGGTAGATCGGATAGCCGGCTCCGGAAACAAAGAAGCCGCAGGCGGCACCGATTCCCTTGCCTTTGCCGCTGGTTTGACCGTCGAGCGAGCGCTTCTTTTTCCAGGCAGCCGAGGCCCGCACGGCTTCCAGGGCCTCTTTCATGCCGAAGCTCGAAAGGAAGAGTTCGTTGCAGGTGGTCTCGCCGGCCTCCATCACATTCTTCAGCCGCAGTTCGATCGGATCCATCTTCAGTTCTTCTGCCAGACGGTCCAGTTGCACCTCAAAAAGAGCGCGGGCAATGACGGCGCCATGACCGCGCTGCGCGCCGCAAGCCGGCTTGTTCGTGACCACCCGGTAGCCGTCATATTTCATGTTCTTCAGCCGGTAGGGGCCGCCGAGCAGGGAGCCGGCGTAGTAAATCGTGGCGATTCCAAAGCTGGCGTAGGCGCCACCGTCGATGATGCAGTGATGCTCGAGGAAGGTCAGCGTCCCGTCCTTCTTCACACCGGCAGTCATTTTGTGAAAAAACTGATGGCGGGCGCGCGAATGAAGAAAGACTTCCTCCCGATCCAGGGTGATCTTGACAGGCTGGCCGGTCTTCATGGCCAGCAGGCAGGCAGCCAACTCGGCGGTGGAGCAGGAAGCCTTGGGCCCGAATCCGCCGCCCACTGCGGGCTTGATTACCCGCACTTTGTGGAGCGGGACATGAAGGGCCATAGCCAGCGTCCGTTGCACGTAGTGCGGTGCCTGGGTGGAACTCCACATCGTCAGGTTGCCGTGGGTGTCGTACTCGGCCAGCACGCTCTGGGGTTCCAGGAAGGCTGCGTCCTGCATCTTGCTGGTCAGCCGGTCCGTGCGCACGAGATGGGATTCCCGTCTTCCCTGTTCGATGTCCCCAAACTGCCAATGGACCCGAGCACAGATGTTGTTCTTGTACATCTCGTGCAACTGCGGCTGTCCCTCTTCCATGGCCGCGCGGCCGTCAAGCACCGGCGGCAATTCCTCAAAGTCGACTCTAATCAGGTCCACGGCCTCGAGCGCCGTGTCCAGGTCCACAGCGGCAACCGCGGCGATCTCGTCGCCGACGTAGCGCACCTTGTCGTGGCAGAAAATGGTCTCGTCATAGCGGGCGGGGCTCACCCCGTAGGGAGTGGTTCCTCCCTCGCGGTAGGTGATCACGGATCGCACGCCGGGCAGGCGCTCTGCGCGGGATGTGTCGATGTTCAAGATTCTGGCATGGGCCAGAGGGCTGTGCAGCAAGGCTCCGGTGAGCATACCCGACCGCCTGAGGTCATCGGTGTACAAAGCTCTGCCGGTGACTTTGTCCGCGGCGTCTACACGCGGCACGCGCGAGTTAAGCAGGCTGTAATCACTCATCATTGCTCCGGCCGGCTGACTGAATCGCCTCCACGATCTTCTGATAACCCGTGCACCGGCACAGGTTGCCTGAGATTGCCCGGCGAATTTCCGTCTCACTGGGATGCTCCTGGCGCCGCAGCAGTTCCGTAGCTGTCATCAGCATTCCCGGCGTGCAGTACCCGCATTGAATCGCTCCGTGATCGACGAATGCCTGTTGCAGGCGCGTGAGCCGGCCGTCCTTGGCCAACCCCTCGACGGTCTCCACCGAGCAGCCTTCCACCTGGATTGCCAGTGTGAGGCAACTGAAAGTGGCCACTCCGTCGACGAGGACGGCGCAGGCGCCACAATCGCCGATGCCGCAGCCTTTTTTTGTTCCCGTCAAGCCCAGGTCCTCGCGCAGAAGTTCGAGCAGCGTGCGGCGCGGTTCGACGGCCAGTTCGTGGGCGACACCGTTCACCGTCACCTGGATGATGGTTTTCATTCGGGGCCCCCCGCTCGCCGGAAGGCGCTCTTGAGAAGGCGCATGGTCAGCAATTCAACCATTTGCAGGCGATACCGGGCGGAGCCGCGATGGTTGTCGATCGGGCGCGCCTGTTCGCGGGCCGCGCGCGCTGCCGCCCGGAAGTCAGGTTCGGAGGGAACCTTCCCGAGCAGAATTTGTCTTGCCGATTCTGAAAGAATGGGCGTCGGTGCCACCGCCCCCAGGGCAACGCGCGCGTCCACAATCGGGCCGGCGGGAGCTTCCAAAGACATCCAGACGGATACCCCGACCGTGGCAATCTCGAGCGCTTTACGGTTTGCCAGCTTGTAGTAGACACTGCCCGAGCAAGCGCGCGGCGGCGGATAAGTGATGAAAGTCAGTATTTCATCCGGCTGAATGACAGTGAGACCGGGGCCGGTCGGGAAGGTTTGTGCCGGAAGAAATCGTTCGCCCTCCGTTCCCTGCAAAGTGAGGGTTCCGCCCAGTGCGATCGTCGCCGCTGCCATGTCGGCGGCCGGCCGGGCGTTGGCGATGTTGCCTCCCAGGGTGCCGCGATTGCGCACCAGAGGGCTGCCCAGGCTGTCGGCGCCGTCGGCCAACGCAGTCCAGTAGCGGCGCACTTCGGCGGAACGGGCGATCTCGCTGATCGTAGTCAACGCTCCGATGCGCAGGCTGCCGTCCGCAAGCAGGCGAATGCCGTGCAAGTCATGCAGCCGGTGCAGTGAGACCAGGTACTTTGGTGGCGCCTGTCCTTCATCCTGCGGCCAGGCGCGCAGCGATCCTCCGGCATTTGCCGGGGAGGCCACCGCTGACCACGACGAGCAGTCGATCGTGGTGCGGATCCGGCCGCCGGGATGCACGGCACAGCCGTCGCAACAAGGCACATGCGGAGGGATGATCGGCTTTCTCAGATCAACCAGGAGGTCGGTGCCGCCGGCAAGAATACGCACTCCCTTTGCGGCGTATTGCTCCAGCATCCTGCAGGCTTCTGCCGGCGTACCCGGGACCAACACGTCGAAGCGGGGCAGAATCATCGTTCTTTCCCACCGGGTAATCACGACCATGCAGAACCGGCAGTTGCGGCAGCCTGCGAAGAGCAGGCGCTCCAAACTACGCGGGTCCATGTCCCCGATAGGCATCTGGCGCAGCCGAAAGTCCCTTCATCCGGAAGATGTCGGTTTTCCCGCTTGCTGACAGAGAATCGATCCTATGCGGTTGCCGAAGGCTGCAAGCCCCATCGCTTTGTACGCATCAGCAAATGATCGTTGGTTTTGCTCTTCCACCCGATGCAGGTAAAAATACCATCCCTTGCGACGGAAGTCATCCCAAAATGTCGCAGGGGCTGCGTGCGTGCCTTGCGTCCTTGTCGCGGTAGAAGTCGGAAGGCGGCAGGTCCGGCGCCTGGAGCCGTTCCTCCAGTTCTGCAACACGCAGCTGACGCCGTGCACGCTGCCCCGCCTCTGCAAGCTCGACTCCGAGTGCGAAAAGCAGATGCTGGGCGCGGATTAACGCCGACGGACGGCCACGTTCTCATTATCGTGGCGGATTCGAGGACCGGGAGGGGAGCCGCAAGTCGTAACGTCAGTCCATAATTTCGTCGCCGCTCCGCGACCGGAGGCAGTGAGATTCGGATTAACGGGTGAGTTTCTCAGCCGCGAACTCCTGCAGCAACTTGTAAATGAAGCCTGTCACCTGGCCGCGGGTGTCACGCGTGAAGCAAACCTGTGCCCAGAACGTGCGATCCACGAAGTTGTCACAACCAGTGAAATTGTTGGTTTCGATGAAGGGCTGCAAATAGGCTTCAATCTTCGCAGCCAGATTGCCGGGAGTCGAAATACACGCCCTTGATGTCTCTTTACCAAGCTATCCAACATGCCGCAATCAGAACTAGGTCCCGTCCGCCGGACGGGACCGGGACCTCGCTGACCTTTTAGCGCGCGCCCCAGAATCGTTGTGCGCCGGCTCCGCCGGAAGAGGGCGATGCAGGCGGCAGCAGATTGAGCCAGCGCTCGAATTGCCAATCCGTGACGCCGAGCCGCAAGGAAGCGGCGTTCGGCTGGGCATTGACTACTGCTTGGGCAGCGGTGCCCCGCGCGACGATGCCCGCAAGCGATATCAGGCGCAAGCTCTGTCGATATCCTTCCTCGAAATCGTGAGCCCGGATCTGCACTACGGTCGCATCAGCCAACGGTTCGGCGCCGGGTAAAAGCGCAGCATTGCGCGCCTGGGCTTCATCCTGAAAGCTCAAGGCAAAGCGGTAGGGGCCAGGAATCTCGGGAAGACGCGCAGATTCCAGCGCCAAGAGACCATCCTTTGCCGCATTCTCAATCCTCCGAGATACCTCGTCCCGGGCAAAGGGCTCCGCTTTGGTCCGGCTCACGGCGTGCTTGACCGCCGCGTATTTGACCCAGGGGAGATTGCGGCGGATCTCTTTTTCAAGCTGGTCATCCCCGCACACCGTAATGAGGGGAATCCTGACTCGCGCCGCACCCATGGCCAGGATCATGGTTTCGTTGAAAGGGACGCCGTTTACTTTGTACTGGGTATCTTCGAATGTATAGGTGTGGGAGAGAAAGCCTGAGCCAACTCCGGCGCCGGCATGCATCCCTACGGCGACGATGGCATCGATGGAATGATCGTAGCTATCCATATAGATGTCGAAGGACCGGTCGCGGGAAATCATTTTTGCCGGCGCGAGCAGTTGATCCTCGAGAACGTCCGGAGAGGTGGTGTTTCCGGATCCGTGGCCGTCCACGACAACGATTTCGGTTGCTCCCCCTGCCTTCAAACCGGCGATGGCCGCGTTGACGTCGGCGGTCAGTGATATGCGCGCTTCCTCATATTCCGGCTTGTGCGCAAAGCTGGTGTGTTTGTAAGTCGTAACCCCCGTGATCCCTTCCATGTCATAAAGCAAGAGCACCTTCAGAGCACGCTGTTGAGGAAATCCCGAGACGCTCAGCAACGTCAGAGTCAGGATTGTGGGTACCCAATATCGAAGCTTCATGTTTGCCCCCCCTTTGCCGAACAAAATCCCGCCGATATCGAATGTGCTTCCACACTTTGATCTTTGCTGCGATCTATCGCGTTCTTATTCACTGCAGCGGCCTGCCCCTCAGGCCAATCCGTTTTTCCGGCGCACAGGTTCTTGTGATCTTGATCTGAGGCGCATGCTGAGTGTGACCGTGCCGATGGTTGCACCAAGAAAGAACAACCAGGCCACAAGTAGGGTGTATTCGTTCCAAAAGGCGGGTTTATTATACAACAGCCGACTCACAGCAAGGCCGATTCCCTCTCTCGAGTATTGCTCGATGTGAAAGGTGGCGAGAGCGCCGTTTGGCTTGTGAGCAATCAACCCGGTGTAATACGGGATCAACACAAGATGTGTGGCGTATAAATCGAGCATCGCAAAGCACACGGTCAGGAACGGAAGGATCCAGGAGTGCAAGCGGACGGGCAGAACAGCCATGGTTCCGGCAGTCACCAACAGGATCTCTGCAATCACCAGGCAATAGATATACCACCCGTTCGTGCTCGAGCCGCCGCTGCTGGCAAAGGTGATCATGACGTGGTACGCCAGGCCGAGAGCGAAGATAAGATAGAAACAGACGGCGATCAGGACCGGCTTTTCATCGATTGCGATTGACTTCTGCGCCCGATGTTTCCGCAAACATCGCCATAAAAAAATCAGGAATCCGGCCACGCCGATCAGAGCCAGGTAGCGGAAGAAATGATAAATCCAGGCTCGCAGTTGGAGGAAACTCCAGTTGCCGAAATATATATGCGAAACAAAGAACGCATCGAACGCAACACGCCACTTGACATGCGGAATCAGGTACAGGAGGGCTGGCAATGACATGCCTTTGAGATGGACATCCTCCTGCAGACCCGACCAGGATCCGGTCAGCAAGCGACTGCGGATGTACCACCACCCTGCCATCACAAACGCGGTACCGGCAATCAGACACCCGTGCAGGAGAACGCGGCGACGCTGCGGCGGCCTGGACCGGTAAAGCCATAAAAATGTGAGCGCCGTTGCCGGGATGGCGGTAAGGAAATATGCTTTTGTCAGGAGACCGAGACCGAGGGTAAGGCCGTAGGCTATGCTCCATTTTTTTCGATCGGGTTCATCATAGATTCTGATCGCCAGCAACAACAGCATGGAATATAGAGCAGTGGCCATGCTGTCATTGGCTACGCGGCTGAGTTCCATGACGCATTCCGGCATTGCGGTGATCACGGCTATGACTCCGAATGCAATTCCTCGATCGCGAAAGGCGCGGCGCGCCACGATATATCCGATTGGAATGACAATGGAGGCCATCAACAGACTGAGAAAGCGTAAGAGGCAGACGCGTTCCGGCAGTGGAGAGCCCTGCAAAAGGTAGAGCGGCCCTTGCAGCATCCAGTAGTAAAGCGGCGGTTGTTGGGCCTCGTAAAGAAGAATTTTGGCTTGGGCGGGCTCAAGCGTCCAGGCTTGGGGGATGGACTTCAGCTTGCGGCTGCGATCGGCTTGTTCTGCCGCCGGCAGTTGCCAGTAGCCGTCATGGGTGACGTGGGGTGCAGCAAGATCCCTCATTTCCCATGGCAGCGGCAGGAGCTGAAATGAGGCCTCGATTTCACGGGATACGCGCGTGGTATCCCCGATCGGCAGCGTTCCGTGAGCCAGCAGATGCTGCGCGTAGGCGAAGTGCACCCATTCATCACATCCCTCCCATATCGGAATAATGCCGGCATAGAAAATTCCGCGTGCGAGGAAGCATCCCCAGATGATCAGAATCAACGATATTTCGCGCCGCCGGTCCAGCGTATTGAAAATCATGGTCTACAGCGTCCAATGGATTCTGCTTGTGATTGCACGGCAATTCTATACTCTCAATCCCGGTGCCGGCACCGAAAACAGCAGCAATTTTCGACGCTGGCGGGGATCAGCAAGTATTTTCTTACCAGCTGCCCGAAAGCAGTGTCATACTAGCGCAAGCTGATGAGGGAGGCATAATAGATGAACATCACCATGCGCACTGTCGGCAAAGGTGTCATTCTGGATTGCAGCGGCAGGATCACCGTCGGTGCCGGTACCACGACTGTTCGCAATGCGGTTCGCGATGCGATCAGGGGCGGTTCCAAGAAAATCGTGCTGAACCTGGAAAACGTGGAGTACGCAGACAGCTCCGGGATCGGCGAGCTGGTCAGCAGCTTTACGCATGTCCAAAGCCAGGGAGGCAAGCTGGTTCTGCTGAACCTGCCCAAGAGGATTCGGGATCTGTTGATCATAACGAAGCTCATGCCGGTGTTTGAGGTGTTCAGCGAGGAGAAGACGGCTCTCGCGGGCTGCTGATGATTCCCGCACCAAGTCAGAGGCAAACCTGCAAGCAAGATCAATGAATTTGCGCAATCGTTTCCGGAAGGAGGGCTTGTAGCCCCGCCCCGAGCTATTCGTGGCGCAGGGCGATCACCGGTCCGCTGGGTCACCAGATAGGACATCACGTGCGCTGACTTGCGGCCCGATTTCAGTTCGTCCATCAGGCTGATCCGGGAAACCTGAATCGCCGGCGCCAGCCCGAAGAGAATCCCGATGGTAATGCTCATAGGGTCACTCCGTCCTTGATTCGCCCGAGGGCGCGAAGATGGTGAGTGCCTCGCGCGCCCAGCCGCTTCGGCGTCATATCAATCGGAATCCACAGCTCGGCTCCCGCGGGGATCCGGAACCTGGAGGGCATCACCCCAATGACTTTTGTAGGACTCACCGTTAAGCTCATCGGAAACATTCTTTGCTCCGATTTGCAGCTCGGAAGGCGGCGGCCGGGTCCCAGATCCGAAAACGCATTTTATTTCGTCAATTGGCCCGAGTAAGATTCACAGTTGTGGGCCCGGAACACTGGGGGGAACGTTAGCATGGCACCCCGACTCCAAAGCTGGCCGGCAATCACACCTGGCTACAATCCGAAGGGCTTTTGACTATCCTCTTGGCGAACGGAAGAAGGCATGAATACTCCCCCATCTGCATCCCATGTACCACCCCCGACCCTGCCTGCCGGACCAGACGCGGTCAGCCGGCCCCGCTGGTGGATTCATTTGATCCTTCTCAGTGCCTACCTGCTCGTTGCCGGCGCCGTGGGATGGAGCCGCGGCAGCTCTCATGGGCCGGTGCTGTCACGCAACGTGGCTGGCCTGCTGATTGTTTGCGCAGTGGAGTTGCTGGTCTTTGGGCTTGTGCTTGGTCTGGCATGCATCGCTTCACACGCGTCACGCGATGACTTGCTGTTGCGTTGGCGCGGCAAATTCCGGCCCGTGCCCCTGGGCATCGGGTACTCCATCGCACTTCGCCTGGCGGTGGGGATGATAGTGATCATATTGAGCATGGGATTGATCGCCACGGGCCTGATGACCCTGCAGTCCCTCCAGCAGTTTTCAATTAGTCATCGGCCCGACATAGAAGCGATCGTAGATGTGTCGGCGATGCGCCAGGACCCTGTCTATTTCTGGCTTGTTCTCACTTTGGTAAGTTTCGCAGTGGCGGGTTTACGAGAAGAACTCTGGCGTTCGGCATTTCTTGCCGGACTGCGGTCACTTTGGCCAAGGAGTTTCGGCTCACGCGCCGGTCAAATTGCGTCGGCGGGTGTTGCTGCCGTCGTCTTTGGCGTCGGACATCTGGCGATGGGTCCAGTCGCGGTTTTACTCGCTGGACTGCTCGGCTTCGGTCTCGGTGTGATTATGGTTCTGCATCGATCCATCTGGCCGGCCGTGATTGCGCACGGCATGTTCGATGCGACCAGCCTGGCATTGTTGCCATGGCTGATGGAACATTTGCCGCAGGTTCAGCAGGCACTCGGGCACTGAGCCGGCAATGATCTCAAGCCGCCCTATGCCGGGCAGCCCGCGAATTGTCACTCACGCCACAGTGATCCCCTTGCTCAGACAGACATCCTGCATGGCATGGAGAAGCGCGATCTCATCCTTGACTAAATCGGTGTCTGAATCGGTGCTAAGCCTGACAACGATTGAATCTCAGATAACCAAGCTCTCAACCCCGGGCTCACGCCCGGGGCTACGCTCTGGCGCCCCTTTGGGCCTTGAATCTCCCATTTCGGAGTCCCGGCGCTATTTCTTGTCGATTGCCTTGAGGATTTCCAGGGCCCTGGCATTTGATGGATCGCGCGCGAGCAGTCTCATGACGTAGGTACGGGCCTCCTTCAGGTGGCCGGCATTGTAATGCGCGATCGACAGCATGAGCTCGGCCTGGGTCTTATCTGGGCCGTTCGCAAGAGAAGGATAGAGCTGCTCGAGGAGGGTGATGGCTTCACCCCAATTGCCGTCGTTCATCGCGGTAACTGCGGGCTGCAGCGGTGGAACGGCAGCGGGTTGCCCGATGAGCGTTGGCGTCTTACGGCGCAGGGCAGACTGAACCATTTCCAGATTCTTCAGGTGGATGGCCTTCTGGTCGGGATTCTGCTCCAGATCGGCCGCCTTCTGAAAAAGGTCCGCCGCAGAGGCCAGGTTTCCCTGCTGGGCATCCAGCCGTGCCATCATCGCGATTGCCTGGCTTGCTTCAGGCTGAAGGGTGAGCCATTTCTCGACCATGGCTCGCGCACGCGCGAGGTCGCCGCCCTGTGCATAGAGGAGGCTGAGATTGGTGAGCGCGGGGATCATATTCGGCTCCTGCGCCAGCGCCTTCTGATACTGCTCCACAGCCTTGTCCCGGTCGCCGGCCCTCTGACTGGCCACCCCCGCGTTGTACGCTTCAATCGCCGACGAGTTGTAGGTCCCGCGGGACATCGCCTGCGGCGCCCCGCACAGGAAGCGCGTGACATAGGCGGCGGCCCTGTTCATGTTCTGCTGCTTCCACCTCTCGTAGGAAGTGCGGTATTCCTCCGTGAAAACTTCCAGATATACGAATGAATCGAGTTGTCCGTCAATTGACACCTGGCGCAGAAAGTCCAGCCCCTCGTTCTTCAGGGACCGCTCGGCTTCCTTCATGCTGTTCCATTTCTCAACCAGCTTGTTGAGGCAATCGAACTCTTCATTGAACGTAGCATGGTAGAAGGACTCACTGGGAAACGCCGCCTGGAATTTTTCCTGCCGCCAGAGAATCTTGTTGCGGACATATTCCTGCCACGCAGGAACCGTCTCTGCCGGAACGCCGTCGAACATCGATTCATCGAAGCTCTCGACATTGGCGCTCACAAGCAGAAACTGCAGGGGGATGAGCGAGGCATGACGCTCGAGGCGCACTCCTTTGATCGAACGTATGAGGGGATATTCCGGATCCGCCAGCACGCCGAGGATGAGGCTCCTGTCAGCGTCTTCGGATTTCCCCAGCTTGTCCAGGGCGCTGGCCGCGAATCGGTATGCCGAAGCGTCCAGGGGCGACTTCGCCACCGCCTGCTGGTACCACTTCAGCGCCTCCTCGAAGTTGTTCATCCGGAAAAAGCAGTCCCCCATGTAGAGGTAGGCCTTCCCGAAATCGGGATCAAGCTGGATCGTTTTCGCATAGGCCGCCATCGCCTCCTTCAAGCGGTCTTCGTTGAACCGCATTTCCCCTTCCATGTAACTTTTCTGAGCTTGAGGTGAGCTTGCCTGGTAGCGCAGGTATCTGGAAGCCAGATATCCTTTGGCGGCCAGATAGCTCGACATGTCCTCCGGATCCAGGCATCGGGCGAGCCGGAGCTCCTGAAGTCCCGTGGCGACATGGTCGCTTTTCTGGACCGGGTCGGTTTCCTGGGCCGAACTCTGAAAGTGGACGCCGGCGATCAGGAGATGGGCCTGCGGATCCTGAGGAGCGAGCGCCTCCGCCTTGCCGGCAAGTTCGAGCGCCTCGTCAAACTTCTTTTTTTTCAGGCTCTCCTGCGCCTTCTTGACGGTGTTTTCGTACTCCTTGTCGCCCTTGCGGTACTTGTCAGGCATCTCCGCCAGAAGTTCATTGACACTCTCCTTGGTGTTGCGCGGAGGAGAGGAGCGCAGCAAGCCGTTCATCAGCGCGAACGCCTCGTCGTTCCGTTTGAGCGCCACGAGGATCCTGGCACGAAGAAGCTTCAGCCCTGATGGCTGGTCGGCGGACTTCGGTTCGAGGCGCGCCATGGTGTCCAGGGCGTCGAGGGCTTCCTGGTACTTCGCGCTCTTATAGCAGGCGACGCACAGCAGGGCCAGGGAATCGGCCCGTTCCGTCACACTCCTCGATGTAGAAAGGTTGCCGGCGCGACCCAGGAACTGGCGTGCCTTTTCATAGTCATAGCGCTGGAGAGCGCGCTTCCCCGCTTGGAACTGGACCTTGAAGTCATCCGTCTGCGATCTGGCCTTGTTGTTCAGCTGGTCGTATGGCACAGGATCGACAAAAATCTCCCGCAGATCGCGAATGAGATCCGCCGAACTGCTGCTGCCGATCAGCCGGTCAATTTCGCGTCCCTGAGAATCGAGCACAAGAATGGTAGGAAATGTATGAACATCGAACCTGTTTGCCAGCCGGATGCCGTCGCTGTCTTTTTCGGCATCGAGCAGCATGAAGACTTGCATGCGTGTAAATTCGATGAAAAGTTTGTTGGTGTGCACCTCACGCGCCATCTGCTGGCAGGGGGGGCACCAACTGGCGGAAATATCCACCACGATGAGTTTCTGCTCCGCCTTGGCCTGCTTAAGCGCATCATCGAATCTTGCCACCCACGCGACCTGCGCCTGCAGCGGCATAAACGAGGCACTGAGCACAAGAGCGCCAATGAGGAGAAAGATGGTTCTGGAGTACATGGTCTGGCTCCCTAAGGGTCGGCGAAGCTCGTTATATCCGATCCCTGGACACGGAGTCCCCGGCGGACAAACCGGTGACGTCCGACCAGCGACCTGCGCATGGGTACACTCTAACCTTTGTTTATGAACTCAACCTTGTGCGGCTGGAGATCTATCACCAGATCTCCTGGGGGAGATACGCGCATTCTAACACGGAACCAGCTGAATATCTTTCCCATTTCGACAAGGGAGCGGCATCACCTGCGCTGGTTGTACCCACGAGCATGGCAACCACATCAAGGCTCAATCCCCGAACTCTCTGCGCCCTCCGCCGGCGCGGGGTGACGGGCAGAAACGCCTTTTCTGTTCTACGCGGTTGACGCCGTTTGGGATCCTTTCAGAGCGTAGTAACAAACGTACAGATAGCAGGCGGCGGGCAGTATGAACGAGTGGTGAATTCCGATGTGATCCGCCAGCCAACCGGTGGCGGGAGGAATGACGGCTCCGCCGACGATCGCCATCACCAGGAGACCGGAGGCGTCGCCCGTCAGCGGGCCGAGTTCTGCGATCCCCAAAGTGAAGATGCTGGGGAACATCACCGAGTTGAAGAATCCGACCAGGATGAGGCTCCACATGGCAACGTGGCCGAGGGTGAGCATCGAGGTGCAAACCAGCACGCAGGCCATCACGGCCGCAATTGCCAGCACCGTGCGAGTAGGGGCCTTCTGCAGGATCGCCGAGCCTATAAAACGGCCCACCATCGCTCCGCCCCAATAGCAGAACCCTACCAGCGTGGCCGCAAGTGTACGTGATATGTTGCCGATCTCCGGTTGAATGAGGTAGTTGATCAACAGACTGCCGATCGCAACCTCGGCCCCCACATAGAGAAAAATCGCAATCACACCCAGTACCAGGTGAGGGTGCTTTCTCAAGCTTCTGGTCGCTCCGGCTGCCCCGTGACGTTCCGCCGTGGGCATTGGGGGGAGCTTGAACCTGGCAATGGCAATGCCGAGCGCGAGAAGGGCAAGCCCTATAACCAGGTAGGGCAATTTGACGGACGATGCCTCATGGATGCGATAAGCCAGCTGCGCCTCCGCGGACATACGGCGCAACGCCTCCACACCCAGCGGAGCCGCACTCAGGATGAGCAGGCCGCCAATCCACGGCGCGGTCGTATGTCCCAGCGAGTTGACCGCCTGCGCCAGATTCAACCGGCTGGAGGCAGTTTTCTCCGGCCCAAGCACTGCGACGTAGGGATTGGCTGCCACCTGCAGCGCAGTGATACCGGCTGCCAGCACCGTCAGCGCCGCAAGAAAGAGCGGATATGAGGCTGCACTGGCAGCGGGGATAAACAGGCAAGCTCCTAAAGCCATCGTGAACAGGCCGGCGACCATCGTTCGCTTATAACCGATCCAGTCGATCACCCTGGCCCAGGGGACCGAGAAAAGAAGGTATGCGGAAAAGAATGCAAACTGGATCAGCATCGCCTGGAAATAGTTGAGATCGAAAATGGACTTGAGGTGCGGGACGAGAACGTCGTTCAGCTCGGTGAGGAACCCCCACATGAAGAACAGCGTCGTCATCACCGCCAATGCCGCTTTATACGAGGAGGGCGGCGGGGCTGCTGTGGAGGTGTCGGTGGATGGCATCAGATCAGCTCTCGTTGTGGTCCCGAATCGCCTGCTGCTTGCGCGACCGCACCAGAAAGCGCACGACATCGCGGAGGATCATGTCCGCTCGCGACCGTCGACCTGCCTGGCTGTAAAGAACCGCTATTCTAGCCTGCCGACGCCGTTTTCGGTACACGAAACTGCGCGGAACTGGACCGCCTCGAAATCCCTTTGACTGATGCGGAGTAAAAGCAAAGGGATCAGGCTGTCATTATCGCGCATTGCGCTACCTACTCGCGGCCCGACCCCGTACCTGGCATTCAATTCTCGATGTGAATGAGCTATCGCCTGATAGGAAGGAAGAGTTGGTCGCAGTAAACTGCGCAGCCTGCATTTTTGCTGTGCTGCCCTGAGAATTCCTCGTACAATACCGCCGCAGCAGTGCAGATTCAGCGAAACGTATTCAGGGAGGCTCCAAATGAAATCGTCCATGAGTGACGCGCGTGTCCGCTCGAGTGTGGCCGCCATCATCATTCTCATCAGTCTGGGTGTGCAGTCGTTTCCGGCGCCGCAATCCGGACCGCCGCAAGCCGTCGCTCCGCAGAAACAGCTCGTGCTTGACTGGCTGAGCCGGAGCGAAGCCGTCGAAAAATTCGGCAGGATCTCCGATGCCATATGGTCCTACGCGGAGCTGGGGATGCAGGAGTTCAAGTCGTCCAAGCTCCTGGCAGACACGCTGGAGCAGGCCGGCTTCAGGGTCGAGCGCGGCCTCGCGGGAATGCCCACCTGTTTCGTGGCGAGCTACGGTTCCGGCAAGCCGGTCATAGGCATCCTCGGGGAGTTCGATGCCCTGCCGATGATATCGCAGAAGGGGAGAGTCCCGACCCAGAATCCGCTGGTGGAAGGAGCCCCGGGGCACGGTTGCGGACACAACGCCCAGGGCACAGCCGCGGCTGCAGCCGCGATTGCCGTCAAGCAGGCGATCGACAAGTTCGGCATCAAAGGGACCATCAAAGTATTCGGGTCGCCCGCGGAGGAAACCGTCATCAGCCGCCCCTATATGGTACGGGCCGGGCTCTTCAAGGATGTAGATGCCGTGATTGATAACCACGGAGGCAGCAGTTTCGGCACTTCTTACGGCATGGACGGCGACGGATTGTACTCGGTGATCTTCACTTTCAGAGGAAAAACGGCTCATGCCGCGGCGGCGCCGTGGAGCGCGCGCAGCGCTCTCGACGCGGTCGATATTACCAACGTTGCGGTCAACTTCCTGCGCGAGCACCTCTTCTATACAGAGCGGATTCACTATGTGATCACCGAGGGAGGGGAGGCGCCGAACGTGGTGCCCGACCGGGCCAGCGTCTGGTACTACGTGCGAGACACCGACGAACGCTTGGAGGACACATATAATCGAGTGGTGAACTGTGCGAAGGCAGGAGCTCTGGCCAGTGGAACAGAACTGGCGAGCACCCGCGTCCTCACGGCGATTCATCAACGTCATGCCAACAAAGCTGCTGCAGAGCTGTTCCAGAAAAACATCGAGCTGGTCGGGATGCCGGCATGGACAGATGAAGAACAGGCGTTTGCCAGGTCGCTGCAGAAAACGCTCGGGGCACGCGAGTCCGGAATGCCCGCAAGGGTTGGAAGACTGCAGGAGCCCGATCGCACGTTTGTCGGTGGCGGCTCATCCGACGTGGGCGAGGTAACTCTCGTCGCGCCGACGGCGACCATCAGGTTCCCCGGCCAGGTCCCCGGCTCCATCGGCCATCACTGGTCCGTCACCGCCTGCAATTACGGCTCGACCGCCTGGAAAGGACTGAATGCCGGCGCCAAGGCCATGGCCGCCTCAGCAATCGACCTGATGATGTTGCCTGACGAATTGAAGAAGCTGCGTGATGAATTTGAAGCCTACGCCAAAGACCACCCGTACAAGTCTTTCCTCCCTGCGGATGCGATGCCGCCGCTCGATTTGAACAAGGAATTGATGGATAAGTATCGTCCGAAGATGGAGGCAGCGGGCTACCTGGATTGGAAGACCCCGTAGTCCGACTCCCGGATCGCCTCCGAAAGAGGGGATGAATACGATTTGAACGGCCGCCCAGCCTTCACTCCTGCCGGAGGGCGGTCACGGGATCAATCGCGATGGCGCGGCGCGCCGGCACATAGGTCGCTGCGATGGCTATGACGGCCATCAGCACGGCGGCGATCCCATAAGTGGCTGTATCCGTCGCCGCGATACCGAACAGCAGCGAAGACAGGTATCGGCTTCCAGCCCAGGCGCCCGCCAGTCCCAGAATGATGCCGAGAGCCGACAGCAGGGCTCCTTCGCGCAGAACGAGGGCGAGCAGACTCGAGCGCTGCGCCCCCAGCGCCATCCGGATTCCGATTTCGCGTGTGCACTGCGCCACCTGATAGGAGAACACGCCGTAGATACCCACGGCAGCCAGCAACAGCGCCAATCCTGCGAAAATCCCCAGGAGCACCGCATAGAAACGAGGCTGTGCCACAGAATTCGAGACGCGCTGTTTTAAAGTCGAAACATTGAAGATGGGAAGCTGGGAATCGAGCGCGGCTACGCGGGCACGCACCGACGGAACCAGCGCAAGCGGATCGCCCTTCGACCGCATTACAATCGACATGGCCGACAACGGCCCGCCCAGCATCAACATGCGGGAAAATTGGCGATGAGGCAGATACAGTTCCGGTTGCGGTTCGGAGTCAAGCCCCTGCGGCCTGACATCCGCCACCACTCCGACGATTTCGCGCGGTCCCGCAAGGTCGATCTGCCGGCCTATGGGATTTGCGCCGGGGAAAAAGCGCCGCACCATCGACTCGTTGACAATGGCTACCTGCACGCCGTTTTCGCGGTCTCCATCCGTGAAGTCACGGCCGTTAATCAGTCGAATTGCCATGGCCGGGATAAAACCGGGACTGACCATGCGGACGCCGGCAACAGGCTGTGAAGCCGGGTCTGTGCTCTGAGGCGCGCCGGGAATCTGAAAGCTCATGCGGATCATCGCCGACGACATGGGCATCATATTCGTCGTGCCCGCCGCCTGCACGCCGGGCAGACTGCGCATGCCGTCCAGCAGCTGATCGAAAAAGCCGAGTTGCATCTCCGGCTGTGGATAGCGCGCCCGCGGCAGACTGACCTGAAGCGTCAACACCCCATCCGGGTTGTAGCCGGGATTTTGCCGGACCAATCGGACGAAACTGTTCGCAAGCAGACCTGCGCCCACCAACAATATCAACGCCAGTGCGAACTCCACCACGACCAGCAGACTGCGCGTCTTGTTGCGTCGGAACAGGCGCAGACCCGCCGAAGCCTGGGCTTCGCCCTCCTTCAACATGCGCATCAAATCGCTGCGCGAGCTCTTGAGCGCGGGCGCGAGACCGAAAAGAACACCGGTCAGGAGCGAGAGGACCAGCGAAAATCCCATGGCACGCATATCGATGCGCACATCCTCCAGATGCTGAATGTTGCCCGGGCTAAGCTGCGGCAGCAGCATGATGCCCCAGAATCCGAGCAGCAAACCCACCATCCCGCCCAGCAACGCCAGGAGCACACTTTCCGTCAGCATCTGGCGTATGATCCGGCCGCGGCCGGCGCCCAGCGACGCCCGGATGGAAATCTCCTTTTGCCGGTCGACCGCGCGCGACAGGAGCAGATTGGCGACATTGGCGCAAGCGACCAATAAAACCAGCCCGACTGCCACCATCAGGACCAGCAGCGCCGGACGAACGGGTTTGACCGATTGTTCCTGGAGCGTGGCCAACTGGACGGCTCCACCGATAAGCGCGGGCCCAAGCACCTGGCGAGCTCCCTGTTGAACCGGCTGC
Organism: Terriglobia bacterium; assembly: GCA_020072565.1. Classification (NCBI taxonomy): domain Bacteria; kingdom Pseudomonadati; phylum Acidobacteriota; class Terriglobia; species Terriglobia bacterium. The sequence goes on along the minus strand of JAIQGI010000001.1, from coordinate 200,762 downwards.
GGTGCGGGGGCAGGCATCTTTTGAGGCTCCGCTTGCCCGGAGGAGGGGATGCTTGCGGGCGCTCGCTGCCCCGCACCGGGCAACGGCCTGATATCCGGCTGCGCAGGAGGTGGTGCTTGCTGCATCCCCGTTTGCGGCGGGAGTGCCGCCTGCTGTGCTCCTTGTCTCGAAGCGTCCGCGGCCGGCTGCCGGGTCTCCGGTTGAGCCGGGCCCATGATCTGCTTCATGCCTTGTTGCGCCGGGAGCACCGGCTGTTCCGCGCCTTGTCTCACCATGTCGGCTGCGGGCGGCGTCCCCGGCCTCCCGGCGCGGGTTCCGGCTTGATACCCCTGTTGAAATGGACCGCTGCCCGTCGGCTGCCGCCGCTGCAGCAGAGCAGTGCCTTCCGCTTGCGCCTGAGCGATGGTCACGCCCGGCTTCAGTCTGGCGATCGCGGGCATCATCATGACCCGATGAACGTTTGCGGCCTGTTGTGGCTGATCCAGCACGAGCGGCGCCCAGTATTCAGCCTGCTTGTTGGGGAAGTCGAATCCCACGGGCATGACACCCACCACGGCATAGTCGTTGCCATCGAGCTTGATAAACCTGTTGAGGATATCCCGGTCACTGCCAAATCGGTTCACCCACGCGGAATAGCTCAGCACTACCACGCGGTCGCTCCCTGCTTTCTCCTCTTCATTGCGAAGGACTCGACCGAGGAGCGGTTTCACCCGCAGCAACGGAAACAACCCGGGCGAAACCCGCTCGCCCGTCAGCCGCACCGGTTCCGACACGCCTGTAAGCGTGGCAGTGTCGGGAGCATACACAGCCATCTGTTCCAACATTCCGGTCGAAGTGCGCCAGACCTGAAAATCGTCAGTAGAGATGGACGAAATCTTCTGTGGCAAGCCTGCCACGTCGCGCGTTTGGAAAATGCTCACGATCGTATCCGGGTCCTGATAGGGAGGCGGCGTCAGAAGCAACGCATTGACCACGCTGAAGATAGCCGCATTCGGACCAATTCCCAGAGCAAGGGCCAAAATGGCAATCACCGCAAAACCCGGGTTTCGCATCAGCATCCGCACTGCATGGCGAATGTCCTGCCGGAATGCCTCCATGTCCCCTCCTCCGATCGCTTCATTAACCTATACTTGCCGTGAATGCGAATGCCTGTCTTAGCGTCATGATATTCCTATTACGGCGAACGGCCCCAGGGGTTGCGCAGAATCTCACATCGACGGCAGGTCAAGGAAGGAGGGTGGTGTCAGGCCTTGGTGAAACTCTTACTTTCGATTTTGCCCCATGGCAATGGCGACCTCGACTTCGGTGACCGGCAGAACGTTGCGCAGCACATGCGGGTCGATTTCAACGAGGAAGCCGCGCTTGCCGCCGTTAATAAAAATGCGCGGCAGATCGAAGATCGATTTCTCCACGTAGACGGGCAAGGATGTGCGCGCGCCGAAGGGACTTGTCCCGCCGAAGAGATACCCGGTGAGTCGCGTGGCTGTGCGCTCATCACAGGGCGAGACGGATTTCACGTCGAGCAGGCGCGCGAGTTGCCTGGTAGAGACCTCACAGTCACCATGCATGAGCACGAGCAGCGGTTTGTGCCGGTCCGTTTCCATGACCAGAGTCTTGACCAGGAAATGCTCCGGCAGTCCGAGCTCGAGGGCGCCCACCCTCGTGCCTCCGTGCTCCTGATACTTGTACAGGTGCGCTTTGAATTCTACTTCCCGCTCGCGCAGGAACCTCACCGCCGGCGTCGTCGGGTAGTCCGACCTAGTCATTCAAGCCTCCAGCGGTTCCTGTTTGAATGTTACTTTTTCTCCTTGAAACCTGCAGGGATCGCGGTATCTGACTCGCCGGCTGCGCTGGCAACCTTCAGCAGTTCGTGATTCATGGTGAGAATGGTGGCCCGATTCTTGGCTGCCGGCTGGTCCTCCTTCTTGCCGGCGATCTTGCGGCCGATGAGGCCGCCGAGTCCACGCACCGACGTGATGTTTCCCCCACCCTCATCCTGCTTCTTTTCATTCGCTGCGGCCTGCTCGGGTGAACTGACTGCCTCCATGGTCATGACGGTCAGGATGGGCGCTCCCGTCATGTCGACCTGCTGCGCCTGGAACTTGGAGAACATCTCCTTCATTTGAGGATACATGGCCAGGGCGGCGGCCATCTGTTCTGCCGAATCGGCGCCGAAGGAATAGGGGAGATCCAGCTTCTGGGCATAACGCAGGTCGAATTGACGGATCTCTTTCAGAGCAGGAATTTCCGGACCTAACCAGATGTTGGAGGTAAGCACAGTCCCCCCGCCCTGCTCAAGCGTCTTGCCCTTCTGCCGCATGGTGATGGTCATGATCACCTCACGGCAGTCGTAACCATTGATGGCCTTTTTCTGGCCGGACTCTTTCATGGAAAAGTCCATCTCCATTTCCGCTTCCTGGCCCTGCGGGCGGGCTTCGGGCTCCTGCTTCGCGGCCTTGGCGGCCTTATCCCGGGCTTCCAACAGCTTGCGCCGCAACTCGGCAAAAGTCGTGACTTCATAGGTTTTCTTTTTCAGGTCGAGACTGTAAAGCTTCTCCTCATCCAGATCGATGATTTCCCCCGAGGTGTCGCTCATCGTAGCCTTCCGATTACCTCGAATGGCCAGGGTATTGACGATGCCCTCCTTGGCCGCTTTGCCGCCGAACAGACCCATCATTCGGCCCAGGAAACCTTCGAACTTGACCAGACTCTTCTCCTCGGTCTTGACATCGGCCAGCAAGAGGCCAACCGGCAAAAGGAGCGACAGAAACAGCAAAGACGCTACGATTCGATCGCGCTTCATTCTTACCTCCTTACCTCCCACGAGCTTGAGGCGTCATCAGATGCACTGATTTCCAGGGAATCAACCTTGATCGGGACAAAGAACTTCTTCGCGGTCCCGACGCGCCGGGCCGCTGCTGTGCCAGGTCGAGGCAGGCTTCGGCCTATCCTTTGCCCCGAACCCGCTTCTTCTTCCTCGGTCTGGTTTTTCCGAAGGTACCGCGATAGATTTTTCCCCTCTTCGTACGGATATCCCCTTTGCCCATAGCATTGACCTCCATGAACCGCGGCGAACCTCCTCGAGTTGAGCCCCGATCCCAATTTTATGCCCAGAACCCTACATCTTGCCACCGCTTTCCACCGGACAAACGCAGCGATGAATCGCGGACACTTCTCAGTTGCGGTTGCGCCGAGCGGTCCAAGTTATGATAGAGTTGGAGCTGGTCACTGCATAGAGGCCGGACTGTTTTTTGTTTTATGATTACCGAGGAGGATTGAATCGTGGTTCTGCCCAAATTCGCATTTTTCAAAGGTCGCATTGTCCCTTATAGCGAGGCAAAGGTCGGCATCCTGACCCACACTTTCAACTATGGCACCGGCATCTTCGGCGGAATTCGCGGATACTGGAACGATGATGCCAGGCAGCTGTATGTTTTCCGCCCGCTCGACCATTTCAACCGCTTCCTGGAATCGGCGAAGCTTCTGTTCATGCAGCTCCCGTACTCGAAGGAAGAGCTTGTCCAGGCCGTGATGGACCTTCTCCGCGCCGAAGATTATCGCACCGACTGCTACATCCGGCCTCTGGCTTATTTCACCGACGAAGTCATCGGAGTGCGCCTTTTTGATCTCACCGCTGACGTCGGGATTGCTTCGATTCCGTTCGGCTCCTACCTGGCCAACGAAGAGGGACTGCACATCGGAACCTCTTCATGGGTGCGCATAGATGACAATATGATCCCCGCGCGCGGCAAGATCGCCGGCGCTTACGTCAATTCGTCCCTGTCCAAGACAGAAGCGCACCACAACGGCTTTGATGAGGCCCTGGTGCTGAACCAGAACGGCCATGTCGCGGAAGCCTCCGCCGCGAACTTCTTCATGATCCGCCGCGGGATCGCCTGCACACCGCCGGTGACCGACAACATCCTGGAAGGCATCATGCGCCGCACTGTGATGCAGCTGTTGCGTGACGAGTTCGGCATCGAGGTGGTGGAACGTACCATCGACCGGACCGAGGTCTATCTCGCCGAGGAGGCCTTCTTTTGCGGCACCGGCGTGCAGCTTGCGGCTATCGCCAAGGTGGATCATCACCCGATCGGCACGGGGAAGATGGGGCCGATCACCCAGACGCTGCGACGTCTCTATTTCGATGTGGTGCGCGGGCGCGTTGCCAAATATGCAGAGTGGTGCGCCCCCGTCTATCAGCAGAAAGCTGCCGCAAGATAAGAGTTGCGCTGCGCTTGCCGAAAACGCGGCGTTTCTGGGGACGCCGCGGTGCGGGCCCGGGGAAGCAAGGTTGTGCATTCTGCATTTTTTGAGACAGTTTCTTCCACGGGTGTTGCAGCCCCAGGCTGCACGGCGCGGCACAGGGGCGACCCAAAAATCTCATCGCAGAGGATTAAGAGGTTTTCTTCTGCACTACCAGCGGAGTTCACTGCGTGAGGCGTCCATAGGTTTGGCCGAGTTGCCGCAGCCTGGAGCTCAGTTCCGGCTTCAACTGATGCGGTAGAAACCGCCAGCGCCAGTTGTTCTCCGCGCGTGACGGCAGATTCATGCGTGCCTCCGAGCCCAGCCCGAGAACGTCCTGAAGCGGGAAAACAGCGGTATCCGCCACGGAGCCCACGGCGGCGCGGATGAAATCCCAATGGATTTCGACTCCATCGCTGTGGAGATAAAGCAGAGCGGACTCCCGCTCCGCGCGCAACTGTTCCTCCGTCTGTATGATCTCGCCTTCACTGGTTCCTCTGAACCAGCCCACCGTGGTGTCGTTGTCGTGGGTGCCCGTGTACACGATGCAGTTGCGGACATAGTTATAGGGTTTGAACGGGTTTGAAGGCGAATCATCGGCAAACGCGAACTGCAGCACCCGCATTCCCGGAAATCCCCAGCGGTCGCGCAGGGCGAGTACTTCGGACGTGATCATGCCCAGATCTTCCGCGATGAAAGGAAGCCGCCCGAAAACCCGCGAGAGCGCCTCAAAGAACCGGTCTCCCGGCCCTTCCACCCAGCGCCCGTGGATCGCGGTCATCGATCCGGCAGGGATCTCATAGTACTTTTCAAATCCACGGAAATGATCGATCCGAATCAGGTCAACCTGCTCCAGCATGCACCGGACACGGTCGATCCACCATTGATAGCCTGCCCGCTCCATCGCATCCCACCGATACAGCGGATTTCCCCAGAGCTGGCCGGTGGCACTGAAGTAATCGGGCGGTACTCCGGCGATCATCCGGGGGTTGCCGTGCTCGTCGAGGTCGAACAGACCGGGATTTCCCCAGACGTCCGCGCTGTCGTGCGCGACAAAGATGGGCAGGTCCCCGAGAATCCGGATGCCCCGCTCATGGCAGTATCCTTTGAGAGCATGCCACTGACGGAAGAACTCAAACTGGATATACTTGTGCAGGAGCACCCGCGCCGGATCCGGATTCCGATTGCGGTCCCATTCCGTCCAGAGGGAGCCTCCGTTTTCATCCCTCAGGGCTGCGAACCGCGCAAACTGATCCAGCCAGAACCCTTTCTCCATGCAGAACTGCTCGAACTCGCGCAGGTGTGGACCCGGACCGCCGGCGAAAAATGCGCGCGACGCTTGCTCGAGGAGCCGCCACTTAAAGGCGGCGACCGCAACAAAGTCGACCGATTCAGCCGGAAATAGCGGAGCTCCTTCGAGGTCTGCGCGTGAGAGCAAGCCTTCGCGGGCAAGCGAATCGAGGCTGATCAGCAGCGGATTGCCCGCCATGCTCGAGCAGGCCTTGTACGGGGAGTTGGCTTCGGCGGGCGGGCCAAGCGGCAGAACCTGCCAAAGGCCCTGCCCGCCGTCCGACAGAAAGTCGGCAAACCGGAAAGCCCATTCACCAAGGTCGCCTATGCCATGTGCGCCGGGAAGTGAGGTAGGATGTAGCAATATGCCGCTAACGCGCATCAGGCCTCGGAGTTCGGGTTTGAAGCAAAAGCGCACGACTCAAAGAAGACAAAGCGCCCGATCTTTTCGCATCTTTGAGTTCCGACATCCTGGAGCTAAAAGCTGTGAGTCCCCTGGATCTCGATATGCGACGATTTTTTCATGATCTTTCAAGATACAGAATTCCATTCCTTTGCGCTAGAGCCAACGAAGGTCAACAGCTAATATTTGATTCGGGTTCAGTTTTGCGTTGAATGATGCGTCAGTAGCTGAGGAGGGAACATGCGCAGGAGAATCGGTTGGATGAAGGTCGCGGCGGTGATTCTGTTGCTGGCGTCGAGCCTCGCAGGCGCCGACAAGATGTGGAAGGATGCTTCTGTGCAGGTCGGCGACATCAAAACCCACTACCTGGAGGGCGGGACTGGCGACCGCCACCTGATTTTCATCCCGGATCTGGCGATGGCCGCGGAGGTCTGGAAGGAACAAATTCCATATTTCGCCGCCCGCGGGTTTCATGTGTTTGCCATCGATCCGCGCAGCCAGGGCTCCACCACCAGGACCGAAACGGGCAACACCTACGAGCAGCAGGCGGCCGATCTGCACGCCTTTCTGGAAAAGATGAAGCTCGAACACTGCACTCTGATCGGCTGGGCGGCCGGCGCAGTGGCTCTGCTGGAGTACGTTTCCAGCCCGGAAACGCTCAAGCCCGATGCCCTGGTTTTTGTCGACGAGGTGCCGCTCACTTTCAACAATCCGGACTATCCCGTCGGCTTGACCGTGCAGCAGATCAGAGCACGGGCACTCGCGATGGAAGACGACCGGGCCAAGGCAACCGAGGCATTTGTGAACGGCCTGTTCAAATCGAAGCAGAACGGGCAGGTTTACAAGGATCTGAGCGACGGCAGCATGAAGACTCCGACCGGCACGGCGATCGCGCTGCTGTTTGACCTGATTACCGGTGATCGCAGGCCGGCTCTCACAAGTATTGTCGTGCCCACTCTCATCGTCGTTCCCGAAGACAGGCAGTTGTTCGGCGCCTACATGCAGTCGAAGATAGCGGGTTCGCACCTCAGCGTGATCCCGGATGTCGGCCGCGCGCTGTTTCTGGAGAAACCTCAAGCCTTCAACCAGGCCCTCGAGGACTTCCTCGGGAAGCAGTGAATTCGCGGGTCCTCAAAAGCAGCCGCGAATGGTGCGGCGCGGCTTAGCTGCGGCCAGGAAATCTCGACGCAGAGTGCGCTGAGAGCGCAGGACAATTGAGATACTTGCTCCCCGGGCAAGTATCTGATCGTCAGCAGCACAAAAGGACCTTCGTTTTAAATGGAGCGGCGCTTCACGGTCCCCTTGGCGGTCAGATAGAACGGCTCCTGGATTACCTCCTCTACCCTCTTGCGGTAGCCCTTTACCGCCCATTCGCGGTCGCAGAACAACTCAAAGATCCGCCCCCGCACTCTGGGGCGGGCCTCGGCGTTGAGGAGTGTCTCGATGAGCCGTTCGCGCACCTCATCATCGCCGCTGCGCGTCAGATAATACGCCGATGCAATGCAGACATCATCGTCCTCGTCGTCGAGAAACCGGAGGAGGGTTTCCCGCACCTGGGGGAGGGCTTCGTCAGGAAGATGCTCGATCAGCACGACCTTCGCTTCCGGCCAGCGTGTGTAGGTGTTCTCGAGACGCTCCAGTGTATCTTTCAATGCGTCGATAAATTCCTCAGGCGTCAGGATCTCGCGCAGCGCCCGCACCGGCCAGGTCGCTTCCGCTTCGATGCGCAGAAAGTCAAGAATGGGATCCACTGCGGCGCGACCCATCCCGGCCAGCAGCCGGACGGTATACTGTTTTTCCTCCAGGTCCATGGTTTCCTGCGGAACCTGCATGGTGAAACGCCGCAGGAGTGCGGCGGCCGCCTCCGGCGTTTTCCAGGCTGCAAGCCGCTCCATGGCCGCGACACGCGTCGCCGGATCCCCGTGAGTTTGCGTGGCGTGCTTCAGCGCCCGGCTGATCTGACGGTCCGAGGGTTCTGCGCTGTCTGAGAACAGCCTGCGGATGAAGTCCATAACCAACAGATTCTACAACAAGAATCACTTAGCAGGACGATGATTCCAACATATACTTCAAAACAGTGGGCAGTGAACAGTGCGCGGCGGGCGGATTCAGCGACAAACTGCCTGCGGCCCGCTGCCGCCTGCAATTAAGGTATCATTGACCTTGATCTGAAATGGGACGGGCTAATGGAAGAGCATGAATTTTTCAACGAAAAAGATGAGGCGGTACCGGCCGAGATCTATTGTCCGAAATGCCGCGAGTCTCTCGAGTATCCCATCCGATGGCGGCGCCGCACAAAAAAGGCGACGCTGCCGCCTCGCGCGGATGAACGGGATCGAGCGCGTTTCGCCAAAGCTCGAAACTATCGTGTCCGCCTCGATGATAAAGTGCGCTGCAAAAACCCGCGTTGCGGCAAGATGATCGAAATCACCACGCTGCAGACCGTGGTTTTCGACTGATCCGGCCGGCAGAGCGCGCGAGATCTGCCGCCTGACCTAAGGCCGAAAGGAGGCTCCAATGAAAACGAGGCGGGTCGGAATTCTGACCGGCGGTGGAGACTGCCCGGGATTGAACGCTGCCATCAAGTGGATCGTTTATGGAGCCATCTGCCACAGCGCGCATGACCGGAAAAATCCCATCGAGGTTCTCGCCCTCAAGGAAGGGTGGGCAGGAATCCTGGCGCTCGATCCCAAGAGGGGGATCAAGGACGCACGCTATGTCCAGATGCTGACCCCGCCGGTGGTGCGCAAGATCGACCGCGACGGCGGCACGGCGATCGGCACCTCGCGTACCAATCCCTTCAGCATGAGCGACAAGAAGGGCAAAAAACACGACAAGAGTGCGACCGTCGTGCGCAACATGGAGATTCTCGGACTCGACGCGCTCATCGTGATCGGAGGGGAAGATACCCTTGGGGTTGCCAACAAGCTCTACGAGCGCTACGGCGTGCCGGTTGTGGGGATTCCCAAAACCATCGATCTGGACCTTCCCGGAACCGAGTACTCGCTCGGATTCGACAGCGCGGTGAACAACATCAAGGTGCTCGTCGACCGTGCCCGCACAGTCGCGGGTTCACACCGCAAGACGGCGGTCATCGAGGTCATGGGGCGCCATTCTGGCTTGCTCGCCCTGGCTGGAGGAATCGTCAGCAGCGCCCATTTCATTCTTATTCCGGAATATTCGTTTGAACTCTCCAAGCTGATAGCCTTGATCAACGAACGCACCCGGTCCAGGTCGCGGTACACGCTGGTCGTGGTCGCCGAAGGAGCCAAGGAGAGAGGCGGCCGCATTGTGGCGCAGCGGCGGGAGACCGACGCCTTTGGCCATGTTCACCTGGGAGGGATCGGAGAGATTCTTGCCGACCAGATCACGGCGCGCACCGGGCTGGAAACCATCGCCGAGAAACTGGGGTATCTGCAACGCGGAGGCGACCCTTCCGCGTTCGATGCCAAAATGGGCTACTATTTCGGAATAACTGCGGTGGACATGTTCGTGCGCAAGGATTACGGCAAGATGGTTTCCGTCCAGCATGGCACCATCACGCCCGCGCCGTTATCCATCCTGAACCAGCCCGTGCGCGTAGTGAATGTCGATCTGATGTACGACAAAGGTCGGCTCAACGCGCGCCGGGACACCGCGCTGAATTGGGTCGTGAACTGAACCTCCAACCACGGAAACGGGGTGCGCGCGTTCCGTACCGCTGACCATCAGATCCCTGCTTCGAAAATAGAGGCAGAACGCCAAAAACCTCGGAATCGGGATCGCTATCGCAGTGGCAATCGGTCTTCACAGTCTGAAAAGGCCGATTGCGACCGCGACTGCGATAGCGATCCCGATCCCGACGTTCACCAACCGGATAACATGAGCTTTTCAAGCGTCGTAGAGTGCGCCCCGGCACATGAGAGACTGCTTTGAGATTCTTGGGGTGACGCTATGCCGCGTCGTGTGTTTCGTGGTTCAGTTCGGCAGCGCGTACTCGTGGACAAAATCGACGAGGGCTTGCACGGAATCCTCCGGCGTGGGAGGAAGGACGCCGTGGCCCAGATTGAAGATGTGTCCGGGACGGCCTCCGACGCGGCCGAGGATCTCCCCGGACCGCTCCAGCAGCACTCCCCGGGGAGCCATAAGTGTGACAGGGTCGAGATTTCCCTGGATTCCGACCCCTGGGCCGACGCGCGCCCAGGCATCGTCAATATGAGTACGCCAGTCTACGCCGATCACATCCCCCCCGGCCGCGCGCATGAGAGGCAGCAAGTCTGCGGTGCCGGTCCCGAAATGAATGCTGAGGACCCGGGCGTCTTTGAGCGCCTGGAAAACCCCCTTCATGTAAGGCAGCACGTAATCGCGGTAGTCGGCCGGGCTCAGGCAGCCAGCCCAGGAGTCGAAAAGCTGGACCGCCTGGGCGCCGGCACGCGCCTGCGCCAGCAGCAGGGAAGTGACGACCCGGGCCAGTTTCTCCATGAGCTGACGCCAGAGTTCAGGATTTTCGTACATCATCCCCTTGGTGCGCAGAAAGCTCCTTGCCGCGCCCTCGATGGCATAGCTGGCAAGCGTAAAGGGGGCCCCGGCAAATCCTATCAATGGGATCCTGCCGTCGATTTCAGCTCGAACCAGGCGAATGGCCCGCAAAAGGTATCCGAGATCTTCCTCGGGATCAGGAGTTTGAAGCGCGGACACATCAGAGGCGGTCTGTACCGGATTGTGAATTCTGGGTCCTTCCTTCTCCGCAAATTCGAGCCTGATACCCATCCCCTCCAGGGGGAGGAGGATGTCGGCGAAAATAATGGCGGCATCGAGCTCAAAAATCGTGATCGGCTGAAGCGTTACAGCGGCGGCGATTTCCGGCGTCTTAAACATCTCGAGCAGCGTGTACCGCTCCCGCAGCTTGCGATAGACGGCCATAAAGCGCCCCGCCTGGCGCATAAGCCACACCGGAGTGCAGTCGGCTGCTTCAAGACGGCAGGCTTTCAGAAATCTATCACTTCGACTCATCCTCGTCGCTTCCCGACATGATCCTGCGTGGCTAAGCCTTTTGCACAGAGCTTTCCAACTCGAGCTTTCTCCTCTTGAAATCGGCTTCCGCTTCTTCCAGGACAAAGAAGTATCTGCCGAGTATGAAATAGGCTTCGGCATCCGGCGGGAGGACCTTCAGGTGAGTGGCGTAGGTCCTCTCCTTGACCTGGCGCAGCACAATCTGGCTGGGATATCGGCCCTCTGCCGTGTGTATCTCACTCATGCTCAAAACCTCAGGCGCATCCATTCTTCTCCCCCGTCTCGATTCGAGGTCATCAAATTACCACCAATCCGGCCAACCGCCAAGCCGCCGGGAAAAATCGGCGACCGGATTCCGTCACGCAGGTTCTTTGGTGTTGAGGTCGTGGATGATCTTGAGCCCGTCGAGGGTCAGCCAGGGTGCCACCACCCCGATTGCCTTGGTTTCCCTGGCGATAAGTTCGACCAGCCAGCCCGTGCCGATGACCTTCATCTTCGAACCCAACTCAACAGCGAAGCGTGCCACCATCCCCTCTACCAACCCGACATACCCGAACAGCAGGCCCGATTGGATCGAATGAACCGTGTTGCGGCCTATGGCGGAGGGGGGACGACGCAGGTCCACTTTGGGAAGCTTCGCCGCACTCTGGAACAACGCCTCGGCGGCAATGCCGATGCCGGGCGCGATAGCCCCGCCGATATAATCTCCTCCGGCGGAAACGGCATCGAAGGTGGTAGCAGTGCCGAAATCGACGATGCAGGCGGGCCCGCCGTAAAGCTTGTGCACGGCCGCCGCGTCCACCACCCGATCCGCGCCCACTTGCCGGGGATCTTCAACCCGCACGGCCACGCCGGTCTTCATCCCTATGTCTACCACGAGCGGTGTGCGCCCAAGATAGGCTTCGCAGGCCTGCACGAGCGTGCCCGTGAGCGGCGGCACCACGGAAGCCATGGCGATTGCCCTGACATCCGCCGGTGCGATGCCCGCATGCTGGAATAGATGGATCAACATGATGCCGTACTCGTCCGGCATGCGCGCATGGTCCGTGGCAAGGCGCCAGCGCGGCCCCGGCCGATCGTTGTCATACAGGCCCAATGCGATGTTGGTGTTGCCGACATCAATGGCGAGCAGCATATGCACCTTCCGGAAATAGGAGCAAGTTGTCGATGAGCCTCGTTCTGCCGATGCGCACGGCGAGCGAGCACAGAATCCCGGCTTCGACCTGATCGAGTTCGGCCAGGGTCGCCGGATCCGCCGCAGAAACATAGTCCACCCGAGCCAGGGGCTCCGCATCGAGGACTGCCTTCATGGCCGCGCGCAAGGGACCGGCGTTGCGCTCACCGCTCTCGTATGCAGCGCGGGCGGCCGAGAGCGCGCGGTGAAGCACAGGCGCCGCCCGCCGTTCGTCCGGGCTGAGATAGACATTACGGCTGCTGAGCGCGAGCCCGTCCGGCTCGCGTACCGTCGGGCAGACCACGATCTCGATCGGGAAGCCCAAATCTTCAACCATGCGCTTGATAACCACGACCTGCTGCGCATCCTTCTGGCCGAAATAGGCCTTGTCGGGAGCAAAGATATTGAACAGCTTGGCCACCACCGTGGCGACGCCGCGAAAATGCCCGGGGCGCCGGCCGCCTTCAAGGCCTTTGGACACCTCCTCGACCGTGACCCAGGTTTGGAAGGCCGGCGGATAAACGGTCTCCGGGGCCGGCGTCCAGACCAGATCCACTCCCAGCGGCTCCAGAAGCTTGAGATCACGATCAAGATCACGAGGGTACAGGTTCAAGTCCTCGTTCGCGCCGAACTGCGCCGGGTTGACAAAGACACTCACACCCACGTGATCGCACTCGGACCTGGCCCTGCGCACCAGCGAAAGGTGGCCTTCATGAAGCGCGCCCATCGTGGGAATCAATCCGAAAGTGCCGGGTCGCGCGGCGCGCGCTCTTCTCAGATCGTGAATCTCGATGATGGTCTGCACTGTCCTGCACCTCCGATCACCAAACCGCGCCAAAGCCCAGCCGGGGAGAAGCCAGTGCTGCACAGCCGCATCCGAATAACCTCAACGCCGAAGTCGCAGAAGTCGCGGAGACCGCTGGGCATTGAGGAACGCCGGATATGAAATTCTTGTTCTTGGTGTCATTCGTGGCTGCTCTGATCTTTCCAATACCTGCCATGCATCACCGGGTGACTGAAGCGCGCACCAGTCGGAACAGGACTTCGTTAACCGGGGTCGGCACGCCGAGCCGCTTGCCCCAGCCGGCGACCGCACCGTGGATCGCCTCACATTCTGTGGGCGCGCCCCGAAGCACATCTTGCAGCATCGAGGAGCGGTTCGTCGCCGTCAGGCGCGCCACCTCGCGCACTTTTTCGGCCGGATCGGCAAAAGGCAAGTCTACGCCCTTGGCACCTGCCACATCCGCACATTCGAGGGCTGCGCGCTCCATCAGGTATGCCGCATCCGGCCGCTGCAGCAGCTCGCCGTTCGGGACGCGCAAGAGCGCCGTCAGCGCATTGATACCGCAGTTGACTACGAGCTTGCCCCAGAGCAGGCCATCGATCTGATCCGGCGCGCCCCGCTCCGCTTCCATTCCGGCCCGCCGGAAAAGCTGCACGATCCATTCCGGGCCGGCGATCCAGGTGGATCCCATTCCCCCCGGCTGCACCCGGCCCGGCCCGAGCAAGGTTGCCCCCGAGTAGGTCACTCCCAGACACGCGCGCGGACCGAGCGCCTCCAGATTTCCCAGGCCGTTCTGGAGCGTAAGTGCGACACCTTCCGGCTTCAACAGCCTCTCGAGGTGCAGAGCAACTTCTTCCGTTTGCCAGGCCTTGACGAGGATGAGAGCCAGGTCCGCGGGTTCAATGGCAGCACTCCATGGGATTGCGGTCAAAGACGCCGTCGTGCGCTTCCCGTCTTCCTCGACCACGATCCCCGAATCCCGGATCGCTGCGACCGCCTCGATCCACGAGCCTGTCAGCACAACCTGTGCAACCGGCGCCAGGCGGGCTCCGAACAGGCAGGCCATCGCGCCGGTGCCGACAATGGTCAGTTGGATCCTGGCTTCGGACGCGGACACGCCGGCCTCAGATCGCCAGCCGCCATTTGCGGGGCTTCATGCGCAGGTCGCGCAGCAGGGCTTCAAATTCCTCGTCGCTCATGTGGTAGGCATGCTCAGCAGCGGGAAAACGGTGCGCAGTCACGTCCTCGATGTAAGCGAGGAACGCCTGCTCCATGACGGCGCGCAGGTCCGCGTACTTCCTGGCGAACTTGGGCGTGAAACGGTCGAAGGACCCGAGCAGGTCGTTGCTGACCAGCACCTGGCCGTCGCACGAGGCGCCCGCGCCGATGCCGATGGCCGGAATGCGCAACCGTTGCGAGATTACCTCCGCCAGCCGGTCAGGGATCGCCTCCAGGATTATCGCATAGCAGCCGGCATTCTCGAGGACATGGGCCTCTTCCACGAGACGGCGGGCCGCCGCGGCGGACCTTCCCTGCACCTTCCATCCGCCGAGCTTGTGGATGCTTTGGGGTGTCAAGCCGAGGTGCCCCATCACCGGAATACCCGCAGCTACAATCGCTTCGATTGCGGCGGCCGTTTCGCGGCCGCCTTCCAGCTTGACGGCGTCCATCCCGGCTTCCTGCAGAAAACGCCCGGCATTCCGGACCGCATCCGCGGTCGATACCTGGTAGGACATGAAGGGCATGTCGCCGATCAGATGAGCGAAGCGAGCGCCGCGCGCGACCGCCTTGCAGTGATGGAGCATATCCTCCATGGTCACCGACAGGGTGTTCTCGTAGCCCAGCACCACCATGCCCAGCGAGTCGCCTACCAGGATCGAATCGACGCCCGCGCGGTCGAGAACCAGCGCAGTCGGATAATCATAGGCGGTAAGCATCGTGATCGGCTCGCCGCGTTTCTTCTTGGCGGCAAGGCTGAGCGTGGTGACCTTCTGCCGGTCAGGACTTGGGAATGTCGGCATGGCTATCTTCTCCGTCGAGTAAGATGCCTCTTCTCTGCCTGTTGAGAGGAAGTGGCGTTGAAAATCACCGTCTCGGTAACAAAGGCATCCGAGCGGTATCCTGATTATACGGAGGAATCCCCCCGCGCTGCAACTCGATCCTGTCACCCCCCTCAGTCGCCTCTATCAGAATGCCCGAGTCTCAGGGCTTACGCGTCCTGGCAGGGAAAAACCGCGGCAGGTACCGCAATGGTGCGCCACTTGCCTGTTCCAGGGCGCGCTCCTCTTCGGGAATCCGCTGCGCAAGAACAAGGGCATTGGCCAGTGAAAACACGGCCGCAGTGAAGTAAGCGCCGCACAATACCGGAATCGTGAGCATTTCGGTGATCACGGCCACGTAGTTCGGGTGCCGGATGAAGCGGTACGGACCTTCCGCCACAGGCTGCATCCCCGGGACTGCGATGACCCTGGTGTTCCAATACCGGCCCAGAGTCCGGATCGCCCACAAGCGCAAGAGCTGTGCCGAGAGCAGCAGACCCAGCCACAACGGCCAGGCGGAATTCCAGCCGCGCGACCGATAGTGCCATTCGAGCGCCAGGGAAATGTAGAAAAGAGTGTGAACCGCCACGATCACAGGATAGCCGCGCCTTCCCCATTCTTTGCCGCCGCGGGCCACGATCCAACGCAGGTTCCGCTCTGCAAGCACCAGCTCCAGGATGCGCTGCAGGATAAGAAGGGAGAGCAATGCGGTGAACACAGACGGCATCACCCCTGGATCAGAATCATCTCCGAGCTGAAGCCCGGCCCCAAGGCAGTCACGAGCCCGTACTCGCCCGGGTGAATCGCACCGGCCTGAAGGAAGTCTTCGAGCACGAACAGGACCGTCGGAGAGGACATGTTCCCATAGCGGCTGAGAACGTCACGCGCGCGCTTCATCCGTCCGTTCTCCAGGCCCAGGATCTGCTCGTAGGCCTCGATCACCTTGGCGCCGCCGGGATGCGCGACGATGTGGCGCAACTCATGGACTGCAATCCCGCGCGTTGCAAGGAAAGCCGTGATGGCCGGAAGAACGAGGCTGCGCACGATCGCGGGGATGTCGCGCGAGAAAAGCACCTTCAGTCCCTGATCGTTCACATCCCAACCCATCACGTCGAGCGAGTCGTACCAGAGCGTGCTCCTGCTGGAGAGGATGCGCGGTCCCACGCCCGCGGTCTCGGACCCGGACACCAGCACGGCAGCAGCGCCGTCGGCGAACAATGAAGTAGCCACGAGGTTGCTTTTGCTCAGGTCGTTGCGTTGGAAGGTGAGGCCGCACAGTTCCAGGGCGAGCACCAGCGCTCGCTCGCGGGGGAATGCCTGCGTATATTCGTAGGCTCGCGACAGACCGGCCACGCCGCCGGCACAGCCAAGCCCCCAGATGGGTGTGCGCCGGATGTCGGGGCGCAACCGCAGAATGTTGATCAGGCGGGCATCCATGCTGGGCGTCGCCAGACCGGTCGTGGAAACAAAAAACAGGTGGTCAATGTCCTCCGGTCCCAGCCCCGCGCGCTCGAGGCACGTCGAGATCGCGGCATTTCCGACCTCCAGCGCAGTCTCGATGTAGAGCCGGTTTTTCTCGGCGAGGGAATGCTCCGATTCGAACCACTCCAGCGGAGCCGAAAAATAGCGATTCCCGATCAGGGCATTGTCGAAAACGGGCAGGAGCCGGTCGATGTCGGCGAATGCGTCCCGGAAGAGCGCGCGACACAGGCGCTGCGCCACATCCTGCCCCACCCGGTGTCCGGGAACCGCAGTCCCCACTGAGGTGATTACGCTCATGCCGGCCGTCCGCCCATCCAATCCAAGGTTGAGCTGAAAGGATACTCCGGAAGCCAGAGATTCTGCACCCAAAAACTGAACGCAGCCAAGCGCGGCGCACCGCAAGCATTTGCGGGATTCAGATGCATCCGTCTGGGGCGCAGGCCAATGCGTGAAAACGACCGGATTGAATCTATCATCCGCAACTGGCGCAGGATTTCGGCGCCGCGCCGGGCCTAACGGACTCTCTTAGCGTCGCTTTCGAAATCGGACACGGCCTGCTGAAGCGCCTTCAGCGAATCGATCAGGCCGGGTTCACGCAGATCGATCAGGGTCACCGTGTGTGCCTGGGGATAGATGAAGTGCATTATGCGCTGCGCCAGATCTTGCGCCTGCCCGGAAAGCAGGAGGGCATCTTCGTAAGGGGTGGCTGCGTTCGCGCGCTCCGTCCGCGGAGGTTTGGCGTCAGGGGGCCTGCCTGTTCCGCGGGGAAGCGCATGGCTGAGATTCTCCGCGAGCCTGCCGGCGCACTTCCCAGCCTCCCGGGCATGATCGAGGCAGACCGCACGCGCGCGATTTCGGATGTCCGGCATCAGATCCGCACCATAGCCGGCAGCGGCCAGCGAGGGAAGATCGCCGGTCAGCCGCTCCATTTTACTCACCCATTCCAGGATTTGATCGCCGAAGATCTTCAGGCGGCGTTTCAGCTCCGGATCCTGGGCCTCCTGGAGGAGATCGCCCGAGGCGTCGTCGATGCTGCCCAAACGGCTGAAAAAAGGATCCCGCATATAGGCCCGCAATTCGGCATTGGTCCAGAAACTTGGCGGAGGGTCATCGTCCTCAGGGGCATAGGGCTTCTTCTCCCGATCGGAGCGTGTCGTGTAGAGATCGATCCGGTAGGATTTCCGCAGCGGTTCTACGAGAGCCGTGAGTTGCTGGTAGTCTCTCTCGTCTTTGACCCGGCACCACATTTCCAGGCCTTTGGCCTGGAAGACGAATACGGTGTCGACGCCCAGGCACAAATCGGCTTCGTGGAAGCGCATCCAGACACTGCGCAACGCCGCCGGCACATCACGCAGAGGGACTCCTTTGAGGCCGTCCATTCCGACATCGGCAGATCCTGACTGGGCCACAGATCCACCCGCAAATGCGACTATCAGAAGTGCGAGAGCTGCTGCGAGGCGCCGATCCATCGCCTGTTCCCTTGACAGTCATAGAGTAAGCGTCCCGCGTGCCGTTTGTACAGGCCAATCCTCGACCGTGAGCGAAAGGGGGCGGCATTGCAGCACGCGGTCGCGCTGGTTCAGGCCAGACGAATTCGCGCAAGCCCGTACGCGCAGGATGGGATAAAATCCGGGCCCACTGGTCCTGACTCTCAGGAGAGGCAATAAAGGGGCAAAAAAGAGGGCGCCCCCGCCGGGGCGCCCTGATGCGGGGAGGTCCGTTCCTCCCAGATAAACGTGACCTTCCCGTTTCAAATTCTCGAGACCCGGCTTTCCAGCACGGGTCTCATAAGGCCTCTCGGTATAAAAGTATGAAGATGAGGCCCAAAGTCTTTCCGCCGGAGCGAAGCGCAACTACCTGCGTAAAACCTTGAATTATGATCAGCAAAAACTATAGGATCCTTGCGGGAATAAGTGAAATGAATAAGAATTATATTTGGAATTAGTGAATCTAATGGGAGGTTCGAGCCCCGGACCGGATCAGGGCCATGGAAACCTCCCGCATGGGCCACCGCCGGGGCCGCAAGATCAATCTGCTGCAACTCTGCGGCACCGGCTCCACGGTGAGATCTGGCGTCGGCGCGCATATGCAAGTGGAGACCCTCAAGGTTTATTGTGATCTGGTCGAGAGCGGCAGCTTCTCGCAGTCTGCGGCACGGAACTTCATAACGCAGTCGGCAGTTAGCCAGCAGATCCGGATGCTCGAATCCCGGTTCAACACGCCTCTGCTGGTGCGGCAGGGAAGAACTGCGTACCCGACCGAAGCCGGACGCATTCTCTATGAAGGCGCGCGCGAAATTCTGGACCAATTCGATCGCGTGGACCTGCAGCTGAGGTCGTTGGGGGAAGAGATGACCGGGACGGTGCGGATCGCCACGATTTACAGCGTCGGTCTCTACGAGATGTCCCTGGTGATCAAGACATTTCTCAAGACCTACCCCAAAGTGAACCTTCATGTGGAATACAGCCGTGCCAATCGCGTCTACGAGGAGTGCCAGAAGGGTGGAGCCGATATCGGCATCGTCACGTATCCCAAGCCGCGGCAGGGCATTGAGGTGATACCGCTGCCGGCCGACAAGCTGATCCTGATCTGCTCACCCCAGCATCCCTTCGCCCGCCGGCGGCAGATCGACCTGCGCAAGCTCAACGGCCAGAAGTTCGTTGCGTTCGAACGCGACATTCCGAGCCGGCGCGCCCTGGATCAGATCTTTCGCGCTCATGACGTCGAGGTCAGGGTGGTCATGGAACTGGACAACATCGAGACCATCAAACGCAGTGTGGAAATCGGCATCGGCGTTTCGATCGTACCCTTGTTCAGCGTCCAGCGGGAGGTCCAGGCCGGGACGCTGGCGCAGGTTTCTTTCGCGCGCCAGACCTTCCTGCGCCCGCTCGGCGTCATCGTCAAACGCAACCGGACATTGTCACCGGCCGCCCGGAAACTGATCGAACTCTTGCGGCGCCCGCAGTCGGAGTCGCGATCATGAGCAGGCAAAAATGGATCTCCCACCTTGCCGGCGTTCATTCAGCCTTTTGGACATGAGGACAGAAAAAGCGGATTCTTCCCGATGAAACATTTGTGCGTCTGGAGCATCTAACAGTCAGAATCGCCTGGGAGGCTAACTATGAAAAAACTACTACTGGTTGCCTGTCTATCCCTGGTCGCGCTCGCTTGGGCCCCTCCACCGGCTCAGGCAGGCGGGAGGTTTTTCGTGAGCTTCGGCTTTGGCTTCGGGGGAGGCTATCATCGCTTTTACCGCCCCTGGTACCCCTACGCATATCCGGCATATGCGTACCCTTACTATCCGTATGCCTACTATCCGTACTACGGACCGTACTACGGGGCTTTGCGCACCTATGTTTACGCGCCTCCAGTGAGATATTACGTCGCGCCGTTTTACACCCCTTATCGGGCATACACAATCAGGGTGCCGCGCCGGGTGCAAGCCCCGGTGCAACGTGATCTCCGGCGGCCGGGCAGCGGTGGGCCGCAGAGAGCATACGGTCAGTACGTGCCCCGGCGCTATGGCAGGTAATCCTGAAACACCAGCTCGAGCCTCAGCAGCTCAGCGCAGAGGTCAGCCTCGTATCTCATGAATGGCGCCTTCGTGGCATTGGTGGCTGCTTTCCGTTTTGTGGGAATAATCTTAGCAGCAGCGCGCAGAAAAATCGTGAGGATTCCCGGGGTGAGCTGCACGGATTCCGCGCTCCCTGTTTCGTCTTGACAACCGCGGAGCAACTATTCTATAAACGCCGCGGTGCCGGATCTGGTCCAGTTCATGATGCGCTCGATCGCTACACTCCCACGTTCAAATTCAGGGCCGGCACCTGCCCATTAGATTCATGATTTATTCACTCTCCATGAACGCGATGGAGGGCCCCGGACGAAAAAGCCCGTAGCGATGCTGCGGGCTTTTTTTAATGCCCGCCCCGCGCTCCTCCAACCGGAAACCGTTGAATCTTGGAGCGCAATAGCACTATCTTGATGGCGAAGGTTTTGGCGTGCGGGAGCGTGGCCAAAGCACTGCAGGCATCTCGTCAAGGAGGATAAAGTGCTCGAACCTCAGATTCGCCTTCGCCGGTCGCCTGCCGCTTGCGCGTTCCTGAATCTCCTGCTGACAATGGCTGCGGCTGCGCAGAGTTCACCTTTGACGGGTGGGCAGATCGGCGCGAAGGTTGCCGACTTTCGTCTGACGGATAACAATGGCAAGAGCCATACCCTGGAAGACTACACCGGTAAGATTTTGGTTCTCGAGTTCTGGTCCTTCAAATGCCCGGTCTCCCTGGCCTATGACGAACGCGTGGCGGCGTTGCAGTCCAAGTACGGCGGCCGCGGAGTATCTGTGCTCGCTGTGGCGTCGAACAAGAACGAATCATCCGCCGAGGTCAAGCGCAACGCAGAAAACCTGAAGCTGGCGTTCCCGGTTCTGCTGGATCAGGATGGCATGCTCGCCGAGAAGCTGGGTGCTACTCACACGCCGAGTGTGTTCATACTGGATGGCACGGGAACACTCCGTTATCGTGGCGCGATCGACAACAACAAGCGCGCCACCGAGCGCGGGCGGATCGCCTATGTCGAAGCTGCGCTCGATGCGTTACTGGCGGGCCAGCCCGTTCCTCAGGCCGATACACAAGTTTTCGGATGCAGCATCAAGCGTTAGACCGGCGCGGGGAACGCCGGGTTCGTCATGGCCGGCATGTCTCGCATCCCGCGTAAAGGATGACCTGATATGACTCTTGTGAAACGTCTGCTCGAGACCTGCTTTTCTCCGGTCGGAATCATGATCATCTGCTTTGCGATTGGTTTGCTGGCAGGGTCTCGGCGTCACTGGCGCGTGTGGCGCCGCCTGATTCCGGCAGGAGCGGGACTCTGCATGATCTGGCTGCTCACCCCGCTCGCCGAGGTGCTGGTGGCCCACCTGGAGCGTCCTTTTCCGGCAATGTTGCATCCCTATGCTTCGGCAGGCGTCCGGACAGTCGTGGTGCTGTCGGGATATGGAGAGGATTATCCCTTTGTCCCTGTAACCAGCAGGCTCTCAGGTGAGACGATCTCCCGGATGGTCGAGGGTATCCGGCTTTATCGCGAACTGCCCGGTGCAAAGCTGGTCTTCTCGGGGGGAGTCGTGCACAAGCAGGACAAACCTGTGGCAAGCCTCATGGGGGATTTCAGCAAAACTCTGGGTGTTCCGGACACGGATATCGTCCTCGAAAGCCGCTCGCAAACCACCTATGAAAACTTCGTGGAATTGAAGAAAATAATTGGAACGACGCCGTTCATTCTCGTCACCTCCGCCTGCGATCTGCGGCGGGCAACGGCCGTGGCGCGCAGATTGGGGATGAGACCGCTCGCCGCGCCTGCCGCCATCTGGGCCGCGCAGCATTACCCGGCCGGAATGTCATGGCCGGCATGGGCAGGCAGACTCGCGGAGGGTCTGGTCCAGCCATCGACCGATCGGCTGGTTTACCTCCAGCGGGCATATCACGAATACCTCGGCTACATCTGGTATTGGATGCTCGGGCGGGTGTGAGAGCAACGGGCGGCGAAGCAATTAGCAGGGGGACGCCTCACAGAGCCAACTGCCTACTGCCCGGTGCCTTTGTCAGGTCGAGACTCGACCTTGCATGAGTTCTTGGACATTCAGGTGGCGACGCCAAAGCGGGGAAGCACCCAACGCGTCAGGACGATCCACGCCCCCAGAACGATGAGCAGCCAGACTAAATCAGACATTACGGTTCTCTCCTCGAACAAAATGGGGACGCGGCAATTTTCCCCTCCTCATGGGGTCATTTGAGCAGAGGCACCGGAAAATCGGACTGTTCCTTTTCCGCACTCAGACCCGCTGATAGATCTCACTCCCCCGCTTTCGGAACTCCCGCTTCATCTCGTCCATACCCGCCTCGAGAGCCTGCTCTTCGGTCAGCCCCATGCGCTGCGCGTAATCGCGCACATCCTGGGTGATTTTCATCGCGCAGAAGTGCGGGCCGCACATGCTGCAAAAGTGGGCCACCTTGGCTCCCGCTTCCGGCAAGGTCTCGTCGTGAAATTCCAGCGCGGTCTCGGGATCGAGAGCGAGGTTGAACTGGTCCTGCCAGCGGAATTCGAAGCGCGCCTTGGACATGGCATCGTCCTGCATTCGCGACCCCGGATGCCCCTTCGCAAGATCCGCCGCGTGCGCCGCGATCTTGTATGCAATGACTCCATCCCGGACATCCTTCTTATTCGGCAGGCCCAGATGCTCCTTGGGAGTGACATAGCAAAGCATCGCGGTGCCAAACCAGCCGATCATCGCAGCGCCGATGGCGCTGGTGATGTGGTCGTATCCCGGGGCAATATCCGTGACCAGGGGACCCAGAGTGTAGAAGGGCGCCTCATGGCACACCTCCATCTGCCGGTCGACGTTTTCCTTGATCAAATGCATCGGGATGTGCCCGGGCCCTTCGATCATGACCTGGCAGTCTTGAGCCCATGCCTTCAAGGTCAGCTCGCCGAGGGCGTCGAGTTCGGCGAACTGAGCTTCATCGTTGGCGTCAGCGATCGATCCCGGCCGCAACCCGTCGCCGAGCGAGAAGGCGACATCGTATGCCTTCATGATCTCGCAGATTTCATCGAATCTCGTGTAGAGGAAACTCTCGCGGTGATGCGCCAGGCACCACTTCGCCATGATGGAGCCGCCGCGGCTCACGATGCCGGTCAGACGCTTAGCCGTGAGCGGAATATAGCGCAAGAGTACGCCCGCATGGATCGTGAAGTAATCAACCCCCTGCTCGGCCTGTTCTACGAGCGTGTCGCGGAAAACCTCCCAGGTCAGCTCCTCCGCTTTGCCCCCCACCTTTTCCAGCGCCTGGTAGATAGGCACGGTGCCGATGGGAACGGGGGAATTGCGGATGATCCATTCGCGGGTCTCGTGAATGTTCTTCCCGGTCGAGAGGTCCATGACGGTGTCCGCCCCCCAGCGGATCGACCAGGTCATTTTCTCGACCTCTTCTTCAATGGAGGAAGTTACAGCGGAGTTGCCGATGTTGGCGTTGATCTTTACCAGGAAATTGCGCCCAATCGCCATCGGCTCGCTCTCGGGGTGATTGATATTGGCGGGAATGATCGCGCGCCCGCGCGCCACCTCGCTGCGAACGAACTCCGGATCCAGCGTTTCGCGCAAAGCAACGAACTCCATTTCCGGCGTGATGACCCCCTTGCGCGCAAAATGCATCTGCGTCACATTAGCGCGGCCGCGCAATACTTCCCGGCGGCGTGGCAGCGGCGTGTCGGGATCGCTGTGACCGGGCACAGGGCGATAGCTCGGCGCCTGTACGCTGTATTCCCCGCGCGCCAGAATCCAGGGCTTGCGCAGCTCGGGCAGCCCCTGCCTTAGATCGATGACCACATCCGGGTCAGTGTAAGGCCCGGAGGTGTCATAGACGCGCACAGGCGGATTGTTTTCTTCCCGGCCTCCGATGCTGCTCGTCACTCCCAGAGAGATCTGTCGCATCGGCACGCGGATTCCGCCCTGTCCTTCGAGGTAGACTTTCCTCGAACCCGGCAAGGGATTGGTGTTGGCGACACGAGCTCCCGGCTCGGCGTTGCGGATAACCTGACGCATAACACAACCTCCGATTGCGCTTACTAAGCCTAACCCGACATTGTCCCAAAATCATCGTAGGGCCACAAGAATTAAAGCCGACCTCCGACTTCCGACGGCCAAAATGGGAAGTTGGACTGCCATGCGCCGGCCTCCGCGCGCAGACCTCCAGAACTTGGAGATTGCCGGGTCGGAGGCCCCATGTCGGGCTATTTCCTGGAGAGGTCGTCGAAGAGTTGGCCGGCGAAAGCTTCGAGGTTGCCGTATCCGCCAAAAACGTCGAGGGGCAGAGATTTCACGAAATCTTCGCGACTGCGGCCGGCCGATATCGCCCTGGTGGCGTCCGCGCGCAGCCTCTGGGCAGTTGCCAGCAGGCTTTTCATCTGCTGCAGATTGGCCGGTGCGCCGTGGCCTGGAATGACGGCAACCGCTTCTCCCAGCGTCTTTTCCGGCTCCGGTACGGCAGTGGGTTCCTGCTTGGGCTGCGGCATGGCTGATTTCAGAAGCGGCACGGATTCTATCACCTGCTTCAGACCATCGATCCAGCCTGGAGCGCTTCCTTCCCCCGAACCGTTGTCGATCACGGGAAAGCCGGAGGGAGTGAAAAAGTTCCCCACCGCGAGAACCTTCTCGGAAGGGAGGAAGACGATGACATCACCACTGGTGCGCGCTTTGGGCTT
Source organism: Terriglobia bacterium (assembly GCA_020072565.1). Lineage (NCBI taxonomy): Bacteria > Pseudomonadati > Acidobacteriota > Terriglobia > Terriglobia bacterium. The sequence continues at coordinate 176,100 of JAIQGI010000001.1, read as the reverse complement.
GACCGCCAGAATCCGGATCTCGATCGCTGCCGGGAAAAGATGCAGTTGCCGGCCGAACAGGAATCTTGGACTGGGGCGTGCTGGGGATGGCGAGGGGGGCTGGAGCGGATCCGATGCGGGAGCCGTCTCCGCAAGCCGGTCGAGCTCTTTGCTCCCGATGATCATCGCGCCCTGCTTCGCCAACATGGCCAGGCCTCCGGCGCCGGTCTGCTGGTAGTCCGTGTTCACAACCCAACGCACGGCTCTGCCGGTCACGGCCTTCAATGCACTGAGCATCACCTGTATCTCCGCCTCCGGCGGCGGATCGATGAGCAGCACGCCTTCCGCAGTGACCACGGCCCCCGTGTTGGCGGCTCCCGTCTTGGATTCCAGGTAATAAAAATGCGCGCTCACCTTTTGGAAACCGGCGGCTGCGCCCGAAGCCGGGTTGGCGGCCAGCCATAAGATCGAACATGCAAACGTCCCGAGTGCCGCTCTCTTCATGGGTGACTTCCTTCGAACTGTGCGCGCAGAAACTCCCTGGTCAGGGACTGCGCTTCAGCCACCTGGTGAGTGAAGAAGTGGTCCGCGCCCTCAACCCAGCTTACCGTGGAGGCTGGCGGCAGCCGGCGCGCGAAAGACTCCATTTTGTCGCGTGGACAGAATTCGTCGCGCGTCCCGATGATATAGCGCGAGGGCTTGGCATTGTCGATCAGGAACTCGAAATCATAAGTACTCAAAGGTAGTCCCAGCCCCACCAGCGCACGTATGCGCGGATCATGACAGCCGACCTGCAGGCCTACCCAGGCGCCGAAGGAAAATCCGGCCACCGCCAGGGGTATGCCGGGATAGCGCTGATGCATCCAGTCCAGGAGCGCGGCGACATCCTTCCTTTCGCCGGTCCCTCTATCGTAATCTCCGGTGCTGGCGCCGACTCCGCGGAAATTGAAGCGGAGGGCTGCCAGGCCGACTTCCACAGCTGCTTTGGCCGCACGATAAATGACCCGGTTGTTCATCGTGCCTCCGTAAAGCGGATGCGGATGGCACAGAAGCACCGCCGCCTTGGGAGGCATCTCCTCAGGAGCCCACAGCACAGCCTCCAGCTCGACCCCCCCAGCCGGAATTATCATCCGCCCCCTTATCTCGGAACATCATCGCAGAGATTGCAGGAAAAGATCTTCCCCCTGAATTATGCGTACCGCCGTCGTTCTCTGCTCCCTCTGCACCCTCTGCCTTGCCATTTTGAGATTCCGGGAATCGGCTATTGGCGCCCTCTCAAGGAGAGCGGAACCTCCAGCCCATGCTTTTCCATCAGCTCCTGGTCGGCGAGCAACCGGCGTGTTTCCCCATCGGCCCGGATCTTGCCGTGGTCCATCACGACCGTGCGCGAACAGAGCGCCAAAACCATTTCGAGATCATGCGTGCCGAGAACCAGGGTTGCCGGCAATGAGGCGATCAGTTGGATAAGGTGTCGCCGATTGCCCGGATCCAGATTGCTTGTGGGCTCGTCCAGCGCCAGTATTGCCGGCTCCATGGCGAGCACCGTAGCCAGAGCGACGCGTTTGCGCTCGCCGTGGCTGAGGTGGTGCGCCGAGCGGTTCGCGTACGAGTAATCCAGCATCACATCCCTGAGAGCTTCCTCGACTCTCTGCGTGATCTCCTGCGCGGGCACTGCCAGGTTGAGCGGGCCGAAGGCGACGTCCTCGAACACGGTCGGACAAAAGAGCTGGTCGTTGGGATCCTGAAACACCAGACCCACCTGTTTCCGGATGAACTTGAGATCCCCATCGGCGACGGATTGCCCCAGGATGCGAACCGTGCCGGTGCCGCGCAGAATCCCGTTCAGGTGGAGCAGGAGCGTGGATTTGCCCGCGCCGCTCTGACCGACGAGCGCCACTCTCTCACCCGTGCGGATATCGAGGTCAATGGCCTCCAGCGCCCGGGTCCCATCGGGATATGCATAATTGAGCCGTGTCAATCGAATCGCATAGTCGGTCATATCAGATCCGGGGCGCTGCCCCCTCACAGGTAAATCGTCGCGGCAACAAAGAGCGCCACGACGGAGATAAACGCCAGATCCCGCCAGGAAAATCTCCTCGGCGCCGAAACCGGGAACTCGCCGGAAAAGCCGCGCGAGAGCATGGCCTGGTACATGTGGTCGGCGCGCTCAAACGACCGCACCATCAGGGTTCCGAGCATCGATCCGAGCGTGCGCAGCTCCATGAGCGCGCCGACCTTTCCTATGCGCCTGCAATCGCGCGCCTGCTGCATTCGCATCACCTCGTCGGAAAGCACGAAAAGGTAGCGGTAGAGGAAACTGAGATTCGCTACCAGGATCTTCGGGCAGCCCAGCTTGCGCAAGCCGCGCAGCATTTCAATGAAACGCGTCGTGTTGGTCAACAGAATGAGAATCAGCAGGCACAAGATCGAGCGGAGCAAAAGCGCCAGAAACCAGGCCCATCCCGCGCTTCCCCGCCAGGGAGCGGCGAGGCCCGCAAGCAGGACGAAGGGAAGAATCGCGACCGTACGTGCCACGACGTACTGCATCGGAATCTGCGAGATACCCGCGAGAATCGCCATCAGAAAGAAGAAGAGGAAGAACTCTCCCGTGCTTGCGGCGGGGATCAACAGCGCCGCTACCACGAGCGCAGAAAATCCGATAACTTTCGTGCGCGCATCGAGAAGGTGCAGCGGCGAATCGAGATTGGCATAGCGATCGACGAAACTGTGTTTCACGATTGGCCTCTTCGCAGCCGGATCCTGCGGGCTACCAGATAGACCGCTCCACAAACTGCCAGAAGCGCGAGGTACAGCAATACCCCGAAAACGTTGTAACGATTGGATGACAGCAGGCTTTCCTGCTGTTCGGCGAGCTTCGAGGATCCGGAGAGCAGTGCCTGCAAGGGGTCAGGAAGGCTCGAACTGCCTGCCAGCACCAGCATCGCCAGTGGAATCGCCACCAGCACCAGTCCCCCGAGCCAATCCGTGAACCCGAACCGGGGGCGGAAGTCCCGCTGGAGCAGATCAGGCCGCACGCGGGCCAGAAACGAGAGTACTCCGGCGGTCAGGGCTGCTTCCACCACGCCGATGACCGCATGATATCCGGCCATCGTCGGCAAGCCTATCCTCAGGGGCACGGCGCCCGAAAGCCCGAGTTCGAGCGCGCAGGCGGCCGATGAGAGCACCAGGGAGAACCATGCCGCGACAAAGCCCGCGAGGAACAGGCGCTTTCCCGCACCCTCCGGTGCGCCGAACAGACGGAAGACCGCATACCCGCTGAACACCGTAACGGCACCGATGTTGAAAATGTTGGCTCCCAGCGCCACCAGCCCGCCATCCTGAAGAAAAAGAGCCTGGGCCGTGATCACCGTGGCCATCGTCAAGAGCCCGGCCGCGGGTCCCAGCAGAATGCCGAGGAGCGCCCCCCCGACCAGGTGGCCCGAGGTGCCGCCAAAGACCGGAAAATTGAGCATTTGCCCAGCAAAAATGAAGGCAGAGAGCACGCCCATGATCGGGATCACGCGCGCGGAGGACTCCAGCTTCAGGCGCCGCGCCGCATAAAGAATGCTCGCGCCTGACAAGGCATCCAGAGACAATGCGATCCGGTTTGTAAGAAAGCCATCCGGTACGTGCATGGGAATGAATTGTAAACTATCGAACAGGTGTCAGGCCTTGAAAATTTCATCTTTCGGAATGTCTGCGATCCCGCCTCAGGCGGGATGGGAAAGGGGAGTTGGCCCAGCACTCACCAATGTCATAGCAGTTCGGCCATTGTGCGCACCGCCTGAATGTCGGAGGTGGCGCAGATCAGAGTGGTGACTCCGCAGGCACGATAAGCCTGGAGCCGCTCGGCAATCCTCTTGCGGGGCCCGCAAAGAGCCACTTCATCGACCAGAGCATCCGGGACCGCGGCCGTGGCGGCTTCGCGCCTCCCGTCAAGAAACGCGTCCTGGATCCTGTGAGCAGCCTCCTCGTAGCCGTAGCGGCAGGCGAGGTTGAAATAAAAGTTCCGGCCCTTCGCACCCATGCCTCCGATATATAGGGCGAGCGTCGGCTTTACGGCATCACGGCACGCGGCGACATCATCGCCTAAGCGAATTTCCACCATAGGCGCGATGTCGAATCCCTTCCGCCCCTTGAGTGCGCGCGCAAATCCTTCCTCGAGAGACGGGCGAAAAACAGAGATCCGCTCGGGCGCAAAGAAGATCGGCAGCCAGCCGTCTCCGATCTCCGCTGCCAGCGCCACGTTCTTAGGGCCGATGGCGGCAAGGTAAATCGGGATGTCCGGGCGAATCGGGCGGAACATCAGCCGCAGCGGCTTGCCCAGGGCGGTGCCTGCTTGAAAGGGAATGTCGTAATGCTCGCCGTGATGCTCCAGAGGTTGCTTGCGGGCGAGAATCGCGCGAATGATTTCGACATACTCCCGGGTCCGGCCCAGAGGCTTGCCGTACGGCACCCCGTGCCATCCCTCCACCACTTGCGGCCCGGAAACCCCAAGCCCCAAAAGCATCCTGCCGCCCGTGAGGAAATCGAGCGTTGCTGCTGTCATGGCAGCGCCGGCGGGAGTGCGCGCGGGTATCTGCATGACCGCAGTGCCGACTCGGATCCGTTCGGTCTTTGCCGCCAGCCAGGTCAGCGGTGTGATGCAGTCCGATCCCCAGGCTTCCGCGGTCCAGAGAGAGTGATAGCCGAGGCGGTCGGCTTCCTGAGCCAGCTGGAGATGAAGGACCGGCGGCAGGGCAAGAAATCCGAGGTGCAAACCGAGCCGCAGACTGGGACTCATTCCTGGGGTGTGCAAGCCGGCTTGCGCCTCGAGGCTTAACGTCATATGAGCACTGGGCCTATTGTAAAAGCGGCAGCAAGCTGCCGCCCTCCGAAGTTCGGCTTCTAAGGTGGACGGTGCGAGAAAACAGGACCTGCAATGCCAGCAAAAGCAGGCCGGCATCCCGCGCCAGGTCGAGTTTCATGCCGGCAAACAGCTCTTCCGGCGTCTTCGCCTGAGCCGACACGGAAAAGCAGCCGCAGTCGACGGCGATCCCGCGGGCCAGATCCGTCGACAGGGCGGTCATAAATATGATCAGCATGGCCCCAATCAGGAGCGCGGCGCCCCTGCGCAGCCATCCCGAGATCAGGGCAAGCCCGGCAAGCAACTCCAGCCAGGGGAGCACAATGGCAAGGGGATTCACCAGAACGCCCGGCAGGATCCGGTAGTTCCAGATCATCTGCGCGAAGCCTGGAGGATCAGCGATCTTCGACACTGCGGAATACACGAAGACCGACCCGAGGAGAATTCGCACCAGGAACGACAGCCAGCGCGTCTCGAGCAGGCGCATCACGGTTGTTTCCCTCGTTTGATTGGCCAGCCTTTGCCTTGCCATACGGGGAAACCGTCCCGGTAAAGATAAATATTGTAGAAATTGGCCAAGGCGAGCTTTCCTGAAAGCCTGACCGCATCTTCACATTTGCCACCCGAGCAGTAGACCACAATCACGGCATCGGGCTTCAGTCCCCTGGCCTGGAGGGCGGAGACCCTCTGGTCCGCATCATGTTCCCAGACCGGGATGTTGATTGCCTTTTCAATGTGCCCCTGTTCGTAAATGCTGCTCCGGCGGGCGTCTATGAATAGTGCGCCGGCATGATGCAGGCGCAGCGCCACATCGCCGGAAATCTCGAGATACAGGAGGCCCGGGTCCTTCGGCGGCGCCTCCAGGCGCAGAATCCACGCAAGCTTTCGCGATTCAGGGCGCAAGGAGTTCGTGCCTGCTCCCAGGAAACCCGCGGCGATCATCAGGAGCGCTGCTTCGGCCAATATCCGCTTCCATTTCATTGACGATAAAATACCACCGCAGAAGCCGCAGTGAAACTCGAGAAAACAAATGCAAAAACGAAACGCAGAAACCGCGGCAAATAACCCGAATGACACAAAAGAAAAATTCGCGCCGTTGGTGTCCTTCGTGGCCGCTTTGTTTTTGCCACTGTATTTATTTGGCGTAGCCGATGGCGTTGACGGGCTGCAGCTTTGAAGCGCGGTGCGCAGGGTATAAACCGAAGAAGACGCCGATCGCGATCGAGAACATGACCGCCAGCATGATGTAGACGGGCGACAGGCTGAACGGCAGGCCGGTCATGAGAGAGACTGCGAAAGCCGACGCGAGGCCCAATATTACGCCGAACACACCGCCGAAACCGGTCAGCACGCCGGCTTCGATCAAGAACTGCCACAGGATGTCCTGGCGTTTGGCCCCGACCGCTTTGCGGATGCCGATTTCACCGGTGCGTTCGGTTACGGAAACCAGCATCATGTTCATAACGCCGATGCCTCCGACCAGCAGCGCTATGGAGGAGATTGCCGAGAGAACCATGGCGATCGGCGCCGTGATTTTGGCGATGAATTCGAGCGCGGCATCGGAGGAGGTCACAGCAAAGTCGTTATCCTGATTGGCCTTCAGTTTCCGCTGCAGGCGCATGACCCGGATGACGTCCTCCCGGGCCGTTTCGAGTGAGACGCCTTCCCGGACTGCGGCTGCCACGACCTGCGTGTCCTGCTCTTTCCACATGGTGGTTTTATAGGTTGTGTAGGGAATCATGGCGAAGTTCTCACCCATGCTGCCGAACAGGGTCTTCCGCTCCACGAAGGTTCCGACGATAGTGAAATCGTCGTCCGCAATCCTGACCTTCTTTCCTATCGGATCGATGTTGGGGAACAGATCGCGCCGCGGGCTGTGGCCCAGGACAACAACCTTGGCGCGATGGAGGAGTTCCTCGTCCGTGAACATCCTCCCCTCTTCCATATCGAGGCTCTGGATGTAGAGGAGCGAAGGCTGCGTGCCGATCACCTGAACCATGCGGCTCTTTTGATCCTTATATCGCAATGTGGGGGGAGGGCCTTGTGGCTCTACTATAAACGAAACATGGCGCAAGGTCCCGCACTTCTCGCGTATCGCCTGCGCATCCTCTTCGCTGATTTCCTTGCGATGAAGCATCGACTCGTCGAATCCGGCGACAAAGAAGTCGAACTTCTGCACCTGCAGCACGGTCTGCTCGGAACTGCTGATGTCTTTGGTAATACTGTCTTTCAGGCCGAGCAGAATCGAGACCATCCCCATCAGCGACGCCACGCCGATCGCGACTCCAAGGATGATCAGCCCGCTCCGGAGCTTGTGCGTGCGGAGCACGTCGACTGCGATCACCAGGTTTTCACCAATCAGTCCCGCACGTTTGCCGTCACTCATAGCGCAATGCCTCGATCGGATCGAGCTTAGCAGCCTGCACCGCCGGATAAGCACCGAAAAAGACTCCCACCGCGAACGTGACACCCATGCCGATCGCAATGGACCATATTTTGATCGCGTACGGGAGAGGAGAGAAGAGAGCAATGACGGCGGCGATGACAAAGCCCGCCGCGATCCCCAGAATGCCGCCGACGCTCGAGAGCGTGACGGCCTCCACTAGAAACTGCCACAGAATGTTCATGCGCGTCGCGCCCACAGCCTTGCGTATACCGATCTCCCGCGTGCGTTCGGTGACCGACACGAGCATGATGTTCATGATAACGATCCCACCCACCACCAGGCTGATGGAGACGATTCCGATCAGCACGTTAAAGATCTTCGAGCTGATCGTGGCCCAGAGCTTCAGCAGATTTTCGGAGGTCGTGATGGCGAAATTATCTTCCCGTTTCGGCCCCAGGCGGCGCAAGGAGCGCATGGCCAGGCGGGTTTGGTCGATACAAGCGTTCACCTGATCGAGGCTTATTGCTTTGATGGATATCGTCAGGGACTGGTGCGTGCCGAACATTTTCTGGAATGCGGTGATGGGCATGACGACCATCAGGTTGGCGTTGCTGCCCAAACCGCTGGGCTTTTGGGCGAGCACGCCGATGATGCGGAATGGCATCCCCGAAATCCTGATTTCCTTGCCGATCGGGTCGACTCCGGAGTAGAGCCGATCGGCCACGTCGAAGCCGATTACCGCCACGTCATTGCTGTGCTGAACTTCCAGGCTGGAGAAATGCCGCCCGTCTTTCAAGTCCCAGCGCCCCAACAGGGGATAGTTCTCGGATCTTCCCACAGTCAAGACCGATTTTATGCTGAGGGCTCGATTTCGCACTTCCGCGCCCACGCTCAAATTCGCGTCCATGTACTCGGCCAGCGTGACGTGGGTGCGCAAGAAGGCCAGGTCGGAGAGTGTGATTTTCGGATTGTGCAGGGATTTCAGGAATTTATCGAAATCCGAAAGGATGTCGAGGCCGTTCACCTGCTGCACCGCGAACACGCCGGAGCCTTCGCCGGCCACTTCATTTTCGATGTAGGAATTCGCGCCGTCGATAATGCTGACCACAGCTATAACCGACATGACGCCGACGATGTTGCCGAGCAGGGTCAATATGGTTCGCAGTTTATTGGCCCAGAGAGCCTCAAGCGCTACCATCACCCCTTCCAGGAGCTGCATTAGGACACTTCCTCCAGGATATGCATACTGATACGAGACCGCCCCAAAAAGGTTAACGAGATCTCTCAAATCAGGCCGAGGCGGTTGTTTTTCGTTAGAGTCTTCGCGTCCCGGCGTTTATGAGCTGCCGACGTGACTCTATCTCTGAGACTCGAAGACTCAAAGAAAGAAGATCAACGGTCAGGTCCCATGGCATGCAGGAAATCAGCCACTGCGGCGAACTGCATGTAGGGATTGCTGCGCTTCTGCTCGCCCAGGGTTGACGTCGCCTGATCCCCATAGGAATGTCCCGGATAGAGGATGATCTCGTCCTCAAGGGAGCGCAGCCGCCGATTCAGGCTCCACCACATCTTTTCGGGGTCTCCGCCCGGAAAGTCCACCCGTCCGCAGGCATCAATAAACAACGTGTCCCCGGAGAAGAGATTCTTTTCGACGAGAAAGCACTGGGATCCCGGAGTATGCCCCGGTGTGTGCAGCACCCGGACCGGGACTTTTCCGATGCGGATCTCGTCGTTATCAGACACGGATTGGATGTTTCCGGCGCGCCGGTCGATGAATTCGATGGGTACCTGGTAGCGCGCGGCCATCTCACGCATATATGAGATTTCCTCTGCGTTCAGGTAGATCCTCGCATCGGTGGTCTCGAGCAGTTCCTCGAGTCCATTGACATGATCGGGATGCGCGTGGGTGACCAGGATATGGCCCAGCTGGAGGTCAAGGTCCCGTGCGGTTCGCAGGATGCCGGGCACATCCCAGGCAGGGTCAACGACCGCCGCTATGCGCGTTTCCGCGCATCCGATGATGTAGACAAAGTTCATCATCGGACCCAGCGCCATTTGCCTGATGATTATTTCTGCTGAAGTCATGATCGTCCCCGGTAAAATCAGTTGGCGAGGTGATTGTCCTTGAGGATCGCGAGCACATCTTCCGAGGTATCAGCCAGCTTCATGATCTGTCGGTCTTCATCCGAGATCAGGCCTCGCGCCAGGAGGTTTTGTTCCACCCAGCTCAGCAGGGGCGCCCAGAATGAGCGGCCCACCAGAATCACAGGGAAAGGTTGGATCTTGTGGGTCTGGATCAGCGTCACGGATTCGAACAACTCGTCCAGGGTGCCAAACCCTCCAGGCAGGATGATAAACGCCTTCGAGTATTTGACAAACATCACCTTGCGCACGAAAAAATATCGGAAATTCAGCAGTGTTTTGATATAGGGATTGGGGCGCTGCTCCAACGGGAGTGCGATGTTGAGCCCGACGGATTGCGCGCCCGCCTCAAAGGCGCCCTTGTTGGCGGCCTCCATCACCCCGGGGCCTCCACCCGTTATGATCGTATATCCGGCATTCGCAATGGACTTTGCCATCTCATAGGTCATCTCGTATTGCTCGCTTCCAGGCAGGATCCGTGCGGACCCGAAAAAGGTCACGCCGGGCTTAATGTGCGAGAGTGTCTCAACGCCTTCCACAAACTCGGCCATGATGCGAAATAGACGCCACGACTCGCTGGCGCTGATCTCATCCACAACGTAGTGTCTTTCCATCCATGCCTCCGTCAGGTTCCCCGTGTATACCGGATTTGTGCCGCTGCGCATCCGCGGAAGTGGAATTATAGTCTCCCGGACCGAATGATCCAATTTATCATCCTCGGCATCTGAAACCCTGAGAGTTCTCTACCGGGCTGCCTTGGAGCACGGCATCCTGCAGCCGCCTTCGAGTGGGGCAAAGCAGTGCGGGGAAAACACAAGGCGCAGACAAGCCTGCGCACTCCAAGGACTTCGTCGCAAATTCTCAACTCCCGGCGTATTATGGAGGAAGCGACGCGAGGCTCTATGCGCGTAAACCCACGGCTGCTGAGTCTTCCAGGAGTTTTTTCGCTCGGCTTGTTGCTCTGCTTTCCGCTCGTCCAGAAGGATTCAAAGCAGAAGAGCATCCGCGTCGAAGTCGAAATGGTCTCCCTCCCGGTAGTTGTCATGAAACGAGACGGGAAGCATGTAGCCGATCTGCAGAAGGAGGATTTCCGGGTCTTCGAGGACAAAGTCGAACAGAAGATTGAAGGGTTTGCGGCTGCCGATGAACCGTTTTCCGTCGCTCTGATGCTGGATACCAGCGGCAGCACCATGCTGAAACTCGAGCGGATTCAGAATGAAGCGATCCGCTTCGTCAATCTCCTGCACTCAGGGGACTCGGTTGCGGTCCTGTCCGTGGCCGAAGATACCAGGCTGCTGGAAGATTTTACGGTGGCCCGCGGGCGCATCGCGAGCGCGATTCGCAGAACCGAATCCGGCGGGGCGACCGCGCTCTACGAGGCTGTCTGGCTGGCGCTTCAGGAGGTGCTCAAGCCCGTTCGTCAGCGGAGCGCGCTCATACTCTTCACCGACGGCGTCGATACCGCCAGCGAAAAAGCCTCGAAGGTGGAGACGATCGAGCTCGCAAAAGAGAGCCGGGCTCCCATTTATTGCATTTATTTCAATACCCAGGATGAGATGCAGGGGACCAACCGGATCCCGACACCCGGCGAACGGCTTCCCAGGATGCCGGGTCTGGGATCGAGCACGGAGGACTACATGGGAGGGCGCCAGTATCTTTCGAATCTGGCCGATTACAGCGGTGGCATGGTGTTCGACGCTCTCAGAATGGAAGACCTGGGCCTCGCCTTTGAGGCCATAGCCCAACAACTCACAAGCCAGTACAGCATCGGTTACTATCCCACCAATTCAAAGCATGACGGCAAATATCGCAGGGTGGAAGTAAAGGTCTCCCGGCCTGGGCTCTACGTGCAGACCCGGCAGGGCTACTTCGCTCCCTACGACAAAAAGCAGAAGTAAAACCGCCACCAAGCGTGCGGCTCGGCCGCATCCCAAAAATCTCAACGCTGAGTTCCCCTGAGAGCGCACAAACTGAAACGCGAGTGAAAACTCGTGTCATTTGCAGCCGTTTTTGCCTTTCGATTTTGCTGCGGTATCATTGTGGACTGGGGGTGTGGGGGATTATGTCTTTCAGCAAAGGAAGTGTTTTGCTCTCGGCTTTTTTGAGTTTGGGCGCGCTTGTCTGGCTCGGGTTTGGGCAAGACTCGAAGCCGAAACAGGCCAACGGCCAAGCCATCCAGGTGCAGGTCGAGATGGTCTCGCTCCCCGTAGTGGTCACGACCCGCGACGGAAGACGGGTTACTGACCTCCAGAGAGGGGACTTCGAGGTCTTCGAGGACAAGGTGCCTCAGCAGATCGCGGGATTCGCGGCAACGGAGGAGCCCATATCAGTTGCTCTGACGCTTGATACGAGCGGCAGCATGCAGAGAAAGCTGAGACTGGTTCAGGATGAGGCCATTCGATTCATAAACAGGCTCCATCCTGATGATTCGGTGGCTGTCCTCTCTTTTGCCGACGAGGTCACCCTTCTGGAGGATTTCAGCATCGACAGGGAGCGCGCGGGTTACGGGATCAAAGAAACCCGGGCCGGCGGGGGCACGGCACTGTATGAAGCGGTCTGGCTCTCGCTGGAGCAGGTGCTCAAGCCGGTCAAAGAGCGGAAAGCCCTTGTTCTCTTTACCGACGGGGTCGACACGGTCAGCCGCAAGGCGTCGATGAAAGAAACGCGGCAACTGGCCAAGGAATCGGACGCAACCATCTACTCGATCTATTTCAACACCGAGGGCGACATCGACAGGATACAAACCCCGACGCGGGGGGTAGGGCGCTTCCCGTATCCCTATCCCCCGATCGTTATAGGCCCGGGCTCCCCCGGCCCCGGGTCCGGCCCGATCGATTACCTCGAAGGGCGGCGCTATCTCTCCGATCTGGCCGAGGACAGCGGCGGGATGTTTTTCGACGCCCTCAAAACAGAGGACTTGGGGCCTGCCTTTGAACAAATTGCACAGGAACTGGCCAGCCAGTACAGCATCGGATATTATTCGACCAACACCAGGCACGACGGAAGATTCCGCAACGTTCAGGTAAGAGTGAGTCGCTCGGGACTTGTGACCAGGACTAAGAAGGGCTACTTCGCACCCAGGCAGACCGGCGGTTAGATCCCATCTTCCAGGTCAGGAGAATCCGTCACCACCGCATCCCTCTTGCCGAATGTAGGATGGGTTTCCGGCTGGGAGTTTTGCTGATTGACGTAGCGTGCCAGGACGAAGCACAGATCAGACAACCGGTTGAGATAGCGGATGATCTGGGGATCGACACGCTCGGAGCGGGCCAGGTTGACACAGCGCCGTTCGGCGCGGCGGGCCACCGTGCGAGCCAGGTGCAACAGGGCTCCCGGGGCGATGCCTCCGGGCAAAATGAAGCGCCGCAGCGGTTTCAGGATTACTTCACAGTAATCGATCTCCTGCTCGAGAGCCTGGATGTCCCCATCCGCGATGCCGGGAATATCCCACTCGCTTCGTTGCATTCCCGGCGGCAACGCAAGGTCGGCACCGATGCTGAACAGGTCGTCCTGTACGCGGCGCAGGATGCGGAGCACTCGTTCCGGCAGAGGAGACGCGCACACCACTCCCAAAACGGCGTTCAGTTCGTCAACGGAGCCGTAGGCTTCAATACGCACCTCATCTTTGCGGACACGTTTCCCCCCGATCAGGCCGGTGGTGCCATCATCGCCACTCTTGGTGTAAATCCTCGTCATTTTGGACCTCAGACGGCCGACTTCCCATCCCGAAAGGGGGTTAGAAGTCAGACGCCGCACGAAGCCGGTAGGGCAACCGTTTTCATCGAGCGGGCCTCCGGACATGGGCATCATCACCCATTCCCAATATCCTGCAAGTATAATGCACATTGTACCGTGAGCCAGCGCAAAACGGCCGGCAACCGCGGTCGGACGAAATCAGAGGAACCATCAGGGGGGAGCATTGAGGGAGGCCGCCAACAGGAGCGCCTTCCTCGAGGGCTGGTCAGGGGGATCAGGCGGTCTTTTTCTCCTTGCAAACGATGCAGACGGACGTCCAAGGCACCGCCTTGAGGCGCACCACGCTGATGTCCTCGCCGCACATCGTGCACACGCCGTAGCTGCCGTCATCGATGCGCCCGAGCGCCGCTTCAATGGCACGCAATAACTTGGCATCCGTTTGAAGCAAACGGATATTCACGTGCACCTCGTTATCGTCGCTGGCCTGGTCCACAAAGTCGCCATGACGCGTGTTCTCCATATTTTCCCAGTGGGTCTTCTTCCCGGTGGAGTTGGTGATCGCGGCGCGCTTGCGTTCCAGAATGCTTCTAAACTTCTTGAGCTCAGTTTTCTTCATACTGCAACCTCGGCTGTTGAGAAACCAGCCCGACTAAAAAAACATTAATTCTACAATATCGATCGGTGATAGTAAAGAAACTAAAAGGTAAATCAACTATGGCGCCCGGGCGCGACTTGGTGATAGAAGGTACCCAACTGAAACTATTCTAATGGGGGCCGTTATGGATCACAGTCATCTCGGTGCAGAAATATTCGCCATCCTGCTGGTCGCACTTGCGCTTTCCTGCAGCATATTGCCGGCACAGACATTTAAGGTGGGATCCCTCCAAGTGCCGCCGGGCCAGATGCAGTCCGGCTTCCTGACCGTCCCGCGCGGGATGGACGGCGAGACCCAAATCCCGGTAACGGTGATCAACGGTGCCGCCCGGGGTCCGGCCCTCGCCGTCATAGCCGGAAATCACGGCTACGAGTACCCGCCCATCCTGGCCACGCAGCGACTTCTCTCACGTATTGAGCCCCAGAAGCTGAAGGGACGAGTGGTCATCGTGCATGTAGCGAACTTGCCCTCCTTTATGAAGCGCACGATCTACTACAGCCCGATTGACGGAAAGAACCTGAACCGGGTCTATCCGGGAAACATCGACGGAACCATCTCTGAGCGCATCGCCTATGTGATCACGAAGGAGGTGATCGAGCGCACGGATTATCTGGTGGACTTGCACTGCGGCGACGGCAACGAGTCGCTCCGTCCTTACAGCTACTGGAATCCCATCGGCAACCCGAAAGTGGACGAGCCTGCAAGGCAGATGGCCATTGTCTTCGGTCTCAATAACATCGTGATCGACCGCAGCCGGCCCACCAATCCCAAAGACGCCAAGTATTGTTCCAACACAGCCATGACACTTGGGAAACCGGGCCTCACGATCGAATCCGGGGGCATGGGTGTGTCGAGCGACGAAAGCGAAATCACCGCCATCGAGAGCGGGGTGCTGAACTTGATGCGCTACCTGAAAATGGTCGACGGAAAGGTTGAGTCGCCGGCCAAGATCACCTGGTATGACCCGGCTGAAGTGCTCTATTTCCCTGCGAATTCCCAGGATAAGGCGGGGCTCTTCTTCCCGAAAGTGCAGAAAACCCAGATGGTCGAGAAGGGAGCGCTCCTGGGGGTTGTAACCGACTTTTTCGGCAAACAGATCTACGAGCTCCGGGCACCGTTCGCCGGCGAGGTGCTCTACATTATCAGCACCCCTCCGATCAGCGCGGGCGAGCCGCTGGCGTTTGTCGGGGCCATTCAAAAATAACAGGCCCGACATCATCAGCCGCCGCATTTCATGCTTATTCGAAGATCGTGGGGTCCAGTTGCTGGAAAAATGCTTCGTGGAGCCGGGCGACAATATCTGCCACCTGGCTGTCGCCGACGACGAGATTCATCATGATTGGCGACGCTCCGTGCATGACTATCCCGGGCTGGAGATCCTCAACGGCTTTCAAAACGCGTCCCGCGACGCCCGCATCGCGGGAAAAATCATTGCCGACGAGAGATATGACTGCCCTTCCTCCCTCGACACGGGAGTGGCCGAGGCGTGAGAGTTCCTGGAGCAGATCACGTTCACGCTCCTCTCCCAAGGAGTCTGCGTCGAACACAAGAGCCACACAGGAAGCCGATGCCGTGGTCATCAGCGGTTGGATCCCCTGACGCGCACAGGCCTGGAGCACGGTCTGCAGAAAGTCAGGTATCCCGGGGGCTCCCGGACCATCCACTCCTTGGCCTGCATTGGCATGGAGGACTTTGACCGGCCGTTTGTAGGCGATCGACTTGATCAGGTTGGTGCACGCCGGCACCGTGGCCGATATAGAGGTTCCGGTGGCTTCCGGGCGTTTCGAGTTGTATATGTGCACCGGAATGCCCTTCTGCGCTGCCGGATAGATCGCCTTCGGGTGAAGTACCTTGGCGCCGAAGTAGGTGAGCTCGGCTGCCTCCGCGTAGGAGCACAACTTTACCGTGCGCGCACCCGCGAATAGAGCCGGATCAGCGGTCATCAAACCCGAAACGTCCTTCCAGATCTGGATGTCGGAGGCCTCCAGCGCAGCCCCCACGATCGCTGCGGTGTAGTCAGATCCCTCGAAACCGAGCGTGGTGGTGGCGCCGTTGCGCGCTGAGCCGATAAAGCCCTGGATAACGGGAACCTCGCCCCTCTCGAGCAAGGGAGTCACCCGGGAACAGATGTTGTGGTTCGTGAGGTCAAAAAACGGGACAGCAGCGCCGTAACAGTCGTTGGTCTTTATCAACTCCCGCGCGTCAAGCAGATGGGCCGGTATGCTCCGCGCAGACAGCGCGTCGGCGACGATAGCCGACGAGATGAGTTCCCCGTAGGATAGAATCTTGTCCAGCCCGCGCGGGGGCACCTCCCCAAGGATCGCCAGGCCTTCCAGCAGCTTGCCGAGCTCGCCAAAGTATTCATCGATACGGGTGAAGACGGCGCTCCCGTTTCCGGCCAGGCGGCGCGCCTCGCTCTTATGCCGCGCCTTGAGATCCACAACCAGGGAGGCACAGATCCGGCTGTCTCCCGCGGCCGAGGCTGTCGCCGCCCGGAGCAGCTTGCGCGTGGTTTTGCCCATGGCGGAAACCACGATCACGGGCTTCCAAGGCAGACGATCCCGAATGATTTCAGCGACCCGCTCGATTGAGTTCGCGTCTTCGACGGAAGTTCCGCCGAACTTCATGACAATCATGGATAATTCCGCCGGCCGGAAAAGGGCATCCCGATTTTGGATTGCGGGTTCTGGCTCTGGCGCCGGCTGAAACTCGTCAAGAACTGAATCTCAGACTCCAAAATCAAAAATCTGAGATCCAAAATCGGGATGTATCCTTATGCCCGCTTTTCGCCTAGAGTGGGAGGGGCTCGCCGATGCCGGCCTTCACGGCAGCCTGATAGATTCGGCCCGCGAGTGCCACATCCTCGAGAGCTATGCCGTTGGACTTGAAGAGTGTGATTTCGTTATCGTCCTCCCGCCCTGGAAAGTCCCCGATTACAACCAGGCCAAGTTCCCGCGCATCTTCCCAGTAGAATGCGCCCGCTTCCGCCGCGCTGATCAGGTCTCCCGACTCGATGAGCGCCTGTTCGATCGAATCAACTACCACGCAAGCGCTGCGGCGCACGGCCTCTACATCGAGCTCACGCCGGCTCAGATGGTTGGAGCCAACCGCGTTCAGATGCGTTCCCGGGGCCAGCCATTCTCCGCCGAACACGGGCTCCTTCGAGTTAGTGGCCGTAACGACGATGTCCATATCCTTGACTGCCTGCGCAGGTTCGGA
This sequence comes from Terriglobia bacterium, assembly GCA_020072565.1. Classification (NCBI taxonomy): domain Bacteria; kingdom Pseudomonadati; phylum Acidobacteriota; class Terriglobia; species Terriglobia bacterium. The sequence goes on along the minus strand of JAIQGI010000001.1, from coordinate 159,177 downwards.
GGCGGCCTCCACATGAATTCCCAGCATCTCGCTCATTTCATTGCAGAATCTCCGGCGGCGCTCTTCGTCGCGCCCATAGGCCAAGATGTTCTTGATAGGACGGACTGCACAGACAGCGGCGAGCTGTGAGCGAGCCTGAAGCCCGGTGCCGATGATTCCAAGCCTGGAAGCTCCAGCCCGGGACATGTACTTGGTGGCTACTCCGGTTGCCGCCCCGGTGCGCAGCTGGCCCAGCAAACCGGCCTCGATCACCGCCAGTGGCTGGCCGTCTTCGCCGCTGTAAAGAATAACGTGGAATCTGACCTGGCCTTCAACCGACGTGTAGCTCTTGAGCCCGGCCCAACCCAGGGTCGGCAGGGATGCGCTCATCACGTGCAGAATACCCCGCACGATGCGGCAGCGCCGCCTGGGCACGTTATCTGTCTTCTTATCCCCTTGCAGCCGGAACGCTTCCTCCACGGCTTCGAGCGCCATCTCCATGCTGGCGAGCTTTTGTACATCCGATTCGCGTAGCAGAATTGCCATGAACGTTCCTCATCCGATAGTAAACCGCAAGCCCCAACCTGACCGCAAATCAGTTACAGCTTCACTATACTGAACCCGAACTGCTTGTCCAAGCAAAGATTCATTTGTCGAACTGCCTCAGGAAACCACGAAATGCTTGAAAAATCCCGACCTCCGGCCCCTGGCTTCCGGCTTCCGACCATCGGCGCCTGGCTGCATCGCGGAAATGTCATGGGACAGAAGAAGACTCCCGCAATCCACACCCTACTTCGCATCAGTTACCGTGATGACATGTGACTGTGGTCGGAAGCCGGAGGTCGGGAAATCATATGAGTTGAAAGCAGGGTTGCCTTGGGGATATAATTAGATTCGGCCCGAGAGGGTGATGCCCGATCCAAGTACCCGCGGTTGGACCCTTAGAGCGGGGGCGTCAGGATTGCTGGCTACGGCCATAGAGCAAAGTCCAGCCAAGCTGGAGCGCCTGGTCCCTTGGTACCCCACTCGGGCCCTTCGTGTCTGCGCCCTTCTAATTCTGGATTATCACGCAACCTTGAAAAATGATTCGAACCGTCCACACCGCTAAGTACGTCCTGGCTGAGGCGGGCATGCTGCTGCGCAATGCTGCGGTTCATGTATCCGACCCGGGCCGCATTTCGAGGCTGGAGCCGTGGCAGAGCCCGCCCCCGAATCTGGAGACCAGAGTGGTCAACTGGGGCTCAGCCATTATCCTTCCTGGTCTGGTCAACGCTCACTCCCACCTGGAACTGACGCGGATGCGCAAGCTGGCCGACCGGAGCACCTCCTTTACCGGCTGGCTTTCGGCAGTGATGACGGGAAGGCAGGAGTGGACGAAGGAGGACTACCTCGAATCGACACGAAAGGGGGCGCAACTCTCCCTGGCTTCCGGCACTACCCTGGCGGGCGACATCTCGGCCAGCGGCTTCAGCTGGGAGGCGCTCAAGCCTGAAAAGTTGCGAAAAGTGGTTTTCGAAGAAGTGACTGCGCTCCAGCCCGAAAGAGCGCACGAGGCCATTTCCCGCCTGCAGGCGCGGCTCGAACGCGTGGAAACTGACGGCTATTTGTCTTCGAGCGCGTCGGCACACGCACTCTATTCCGTTTCTCCGGACCTGTTTCGCGCAGTGGCGGAACTTGTGCGTGACCGGGGCTCCCGATTTGCAGCCCACGTCGCAGAGACAATGCAGGAGGTGGAGTTCTTGAGATCCGGGATGGGGGAGTTCGTGGAGTTCCTGTCCGGTCTTGGAGTGTTGCCCGAACGATGGTCTCCGCCCGGATTGGCTCCTGTTCCTTACCTTGAAGAACTGGGTGTCCTGGAGCGTCCTGCCATCCTGATCCACTGCAATTATCTGGATGAGGATTCGATGGCGCGTATCCTGAGCCGGTCCTGCAGCGTCGTCTACTGCCCGCGCAGCCACGCCTTTTTCGGCCACGAGCCGCATCCGGTGCGGCGGTTGCTCGACATGGGCATCAACGTGGCTCTCGGCACCGATTCGCTGGCGAGTACCGACTCGCTCAGCATTCTGGACGAGATGCGCTTTCTGTTCCGGAACCGGAAGGATTTGAAGTGCGACGAGATCATCCGCATGGCAACGTTGAACGGCGCGGTTGCGCTTGATTTCGGCGGAGTGCTGGGCCGCCTGCGGCGGGGTTATTGGGCTGATATGACGGTGCTCCGGCTGCCCGATGGCCTGAGCGACAGAAACGTAACGGCACAGATCCTGGAAGGGGCCGGCGAGTGTCTGGCCACCATCGTCCAGGGTGAAATCGTCTGGACAAAAGTGCCCATCCTGAAAAAAATGACGAGTGACGAGTGGCGAACGAAAATTGAGTAATTAGTCATTTCCCCTCTTGGTTCGTCATCGGATCATGAGGAACACGTATGTTTAGAAAGTCGATTTTTTGGGGTTTGACCTTGATGCTGGGCACTGTGCTCGTGTGGCTCATCATCCAGGGGCGCAAGGAAGAAACCCGACTGGCCGCAGCCCCCTCTGAAATCGTGAAGACGGCCAAGTCAAGTTTCACGCGCGTGATCGCCCCGAGCGACCTTGATGCGGCGGAATCACGCCTGGAGATTACTACCAAGACTCCCGCGCCGGGCGCCGTTGGTCAGGTCGTGATCCACAACCGCGGCAAGGTTGCCTACCACGGTGTGATGCTGAAGGTCTCTTGCCTCGGCAGCGGCGGGAAGCTTCTGGACACCCGCACGCAGCTGGTGCCGGAAACGATTGCGGCCGGACAGACTCTTACCGTTGGCGGCATCGTTCTGGACACCGTTCCGCGCGGCACCGTTCGCTGCAGCGTCAGCATCCTCTATTCCGATCTCGGTCCTGCCCCGCGCGCGGAATGACAGGGGATTCCCGCGTCCATGGTCATGCAATGCCAGCCGGCGCACTTCCTGGTTCGGCGCATATCGAGACTGCGGAAAAGCCGGTCCGCTGCCGCCGCTTACCCGAAATGGCCAAATGACTTGCGCTTGTTGACATCGCACTATCCTCATGATACTCTCCTGCCAGATCTGGTCTGATGCGGATCTTATGGCACCAGACAGGCAGGACAGAGATTCATGAGACGCTCTCCCCTCGTTCTCCCTTTGATAGTCGTCTTCATGTCCATGGCAGCGGTCCCGTCTGCGATGGCGGGCAAAGGGAACGGATCTCTCGCGGGGACAGTCATGGCACAGGACGGCCGCGGACTGATCGGCGCTGTCGTTGCGCTGTTCAGGCAGGATGACCGCGGCGCCGTTATTTCCCTCACCAAATCCGATCTGCACGGGATTTATAGCCTGAACGATATCGCTCCCGGTTCGTACTCACTGCGGGTGAGTCGGAACGGCTACCAGGCGCTCAACACACCTCGCGTGACCATAGATGCCGGCAGGACCACAACGATCAATTTTGTCATGCTGGAGTTCCTCGACTTCATTTCCGCGCGCAACGATCCCCGCAACTGGGACCTCAAGACGGTAATGCGGAGCACGTCGGATCGCCGCTTGATTTTCCGAGGCCTGCCCGGAACGGCGACACGGGGAGAGAGCGCTGAAATATTTCATCGAAACGGCGCGCTGAATGTCGCTTCCAGCGCGCTCCTGGGCGGAGACAACTATGCGGCTTTCCCGAGCCAGGGTGATGCGGGCATCGTCTCCAACTTCGCCTTTTCGGAACCCGTCAGCCTGCACAGCCGTATGATCTTTTCCGGCCAGCTCACATCCGGTTATGACTCGCTGTGGAGAGTGCGCAATACATTCCACTACAATCCGGATCCGAGCAGGGACATAAAGTTTTCGGTGGGTTACGGGCGCATGAATCTCAATCGCTTGAGCGCAGGAACGATGGCGCGTCCGGACGAGTTCTTCAGCCAGGATCCGGCGCGGCGTGATTCGGGAGTTGAGACGCTGGCGATGGGCATCGCAGCCAGCAACGAATTTTTGAATACCCTGGCAGTGGAATATGGATTGGACCTGTCCCGCATCAACTACGGATCCACAAGAAACCTCTGGAGCCCGTATTTCCAGCTCGTCGTAACGCCACAACGAGGATGGCTGCTCCGGGCTTTGATGACGTCCCGACGCACAAGTTACAACAACAGCATCGAACTGCCGGACGGGGACAGCGTGAATCTGATGGAGCCCGCTTCCATATCCAAGATCGACAACAAAATCAGCATCAGCCAGGTCAGGCACGCCGAGCTGTCCGTGGCCAAGAAACTGGCGGAAGACACATCCGTGGAACTGTCGGTGTACCGCGACCGCGCCGACGGACCAGGCACACCGTTCCTGATGACTGTCAACACCAAGAGCGGCAAGAAGTCGTGTGCGGCGCAACTCCGTGGCGACCAGGATTCTCAGCAGGGACTCAGAGTCGAGATCGCGCGCATGCTCATGGATTCGGTGCGCGGCTCGATCACCTATGACTACGGCACGGCATCCGGTCTTTCCAGCCCCGATACACCGTTATCCAGCGACCTGATGGTGAACCGGCTGCTGGATTTTGTCCACCGCTCCTACTATCACTCCGTTACCAGCCAGCTGGAGGCCAAGATCCCGCAGACACGGACGCATGTGCAGGCAACCCTGCGGTGGTACCCTGGAAACCCGATCAGCCCGATCGACCTTTTTGCCGACAAATTGGATATCTTCACCAAGGGCATGAGCTTCTCCCTGCGGCAGGCGATCCCACTCCCCGAGTTCATGGGCTACGCCGGGCACTGGGAGGCTCTGATTGACCTGCGCAATCCGTTCGATCAGGGTAGAAGCATGATTCCTACCTCGGACGGACAGCTCACCCTGACTCGCAACCCCCGCACGCTTCGCTTTGGCTTGAACCTCAATTTCAACTAGAAACGTAGTAGCGACACCCCGACACTCAGGGAAAAACTCGAAAGACACGGGAGTTGTGTGCCAGCGTTTCGGCCTCACGAGTCTCTTGCTGCCAACTATACGAAGCGTTTATACTTGTCCAGACGGGGATGCCGGCATCCAAGATGTTGGACTTGAATCCAAACCCTTGAAGGTTCAGCACCACAGATCTCGATCTCCGCAGCACACGCGCAGGTAAGTTATGCGGGCTCAATATTTACGGATACTGTGGGCACGGATCCCCGGTTGCATTTTGGTATGAATATTGCTTGTCGCTATCTTGGACTGTCTACCCAGTTACCAGAGTTCAAGATGAACATGTTCCCCGTGCCTTTCAAGACCGTCGCGATGACTCTTCTGACGCTTGTCGTCGTGACGGTCGGTATTCTAAACCTGCGCGATCGGGCATCATGGATTGATGCTACGGACGGGGCATTTTGGGTGGAGTCGGAATCGGGATTAAGGGCAGCCGAAGTGGCTCCGGATGGCCCGGCGGCGGCGGCCGGCATCAAGCAGGGGGATCTGCTGATTTCCTTGAACGGCAAAGCTGTTGCCAACCTGGGTGAATATTCTGACGAGTTATACCGCGTCGGGCCGCACGGGTCCCTCCTCTACGGGTTGCTGTCCGGTTCCGACACTCGTGAAGTAGGGCTGCAACTGGCTGGCAGGTCTTTCCTGCAACCCAAGGATGGGCTTCGGACGACCCTGGCTTTCCTGTATCTGGGCATCGGGATATTTGTGATGATCCGCGGCAGCAACCTCTCGCGTGCCTTCCATTTTTACCTGCTTTGCCTGACTGCTTTTGTTCTTTGCCTGTACAGCTTTACGCCCAGATGGGGCGCGTTCGACCAGTCCATCTACGCTCTCTCGGTATCTGCGTGGCTGCTGCTTCCGGCGCTTTTCATCCACTTCTGCCTGCGTTTTCCGATCGATCCCAAACCGGCTCACACGAGGGCGCCGCTTCTTTACGCGCCGATGATCGCACTGGGAGTGCTTCAGGCGCTTTGGATGACGGGCCATCTGGCAGACGCGGGCCTGCCGCTCGATGCCCGTTCGCTTGGGATTCTCGACCGCGTTCATCTCGTCTACCTGTGCGCCGGTCTCCTTATCGGGGGGATTATTCTGCTGCGGCGCAAGATGGCAGCCCGGGATCTAACTACGGGCCAGCAGATGAAGTGGGTCAGCTATGGTACGCTTGCCGGCACAGTGCCTTTCGTCCTGATTTACGGGCTGCCTTCGCTGTTCGCCGTGCGCGCCAGTTTCCCGATGCTCGCCTCTCAGTTGTTTCTGGGCCTGATTCCTTTGTCGTTCGCCTATGCGATTCTTCACTACCGGTTGCTGGACGTCGAAGCCATCGTGCGGCGCAGCGCCGCCTATCTGGTGGCGAGTTCGCTCCTGCTTGCCCTATATCTGGTTTTTGTTCTGGTGCTGGGCAGGTGGCTGCAGTCGATCGTGCCTGACGCAGATTTCGTGATCATCTGCATTGCCGTTCTGGCGATCGCCATGATGTTTGCCCCGCTTCGCAACTCGATCCAGGCGCGTCTGGATCGCATTTTTTACAAAGAGCAGTTTGATGATCGGGCCAGCCTCCTCGATTTCGCGCGGACGTTGAGCACGGAAATGAGTTTGCCGCGTCTGTCCCGGAGGATCCTCGAGCGGATAGCCAAGACTTTTCAAATCGACAAGGTGGTTTTGTTTCTTGCGGATCCGGTCAATCCCGGCCGCTATCGCGTCGCGGACGCCTTGGGACTGTACGTGCCCATGGCCGAAACCTGGCTTCTGGAGGAGGCGGACCTGGGCGGTGCGGATCGGCCGCCGAGCGTTTCGGATCAAGCGCAAGGTGTCAACCACCTCCACCGTGCGCATCCCGCTCTGACTTCGAAAGGACTCCATTTCCTGCAGGATCTCAGACTGCGCGGCCGGCGCATCGGTGTGATCGGCCTGGGGCAACTCGCGCGCAACCAGCATTTCTCCACGGAGGACCTCGATCTGCTGGATGCTCTCTCCGGCTATGCAAGCATAGCTCTTGAAAACGCCAATCTCTACCGCTCGATCGAAACCAAAGCGCTGGAACTCGAACGACTCAAGATCTACACGGAAAACATCATCGAAAGCATCAACATCGCCGTCCTGGCGCTCGACTTGAAAGGCACGATCACTTCCTGCAACCGGGCATTTGAAGAGCTTTACAAGATCGGCCGCAACCGGATTGCCGGCAGCAGTGTGGAAAACCTGCTGGGCAAAGACGTGGTCGCCTCGATCCAGCGGGTAACCGGAACTTCCGGCTGGAATGTCAAGTCGGCCGGCAACATCTTCAAGCTGTACCTGCAAACCCACAAGGGCCAGAAGCTGATCGTCAATATGAGCATTATCCCGCTGCTCGATGCGATGGACCTGAACTCCGGCTGCCTGATCGTGATGGACGATATCACCGACAAGATGCGGCTCGAGGATCAGTTGCTGCAGGCAGAGAAATTGAGCTCCATCGGCCTGCTGGCCGCCGGCATCGCCCACGAGGTCAACACGCCGATTACGGGCATTTCGAGCTACGCGCAAATGCTGCTCAAGGAGACTCCCGCCGACGATGTGCGCAAGCCGATCCTGGAAAAGATCGAGAAGCAGACCTTCCGGGCGGCGGAGATCGTCAACGGGCTCCTGAACTTTGCCCGTATGAACGGGAGCGAGTACACGGACCTGGATCTGAACCAGTTGATTGGGGAGAGCCTCTCTCTGCTGGAACACCAGTTCAGGCAGAATCACGTCGAGATCACATATTCCCCCGACCAGTCCATTCCGAGAGTTTATGGAAACGCAGGCAAGCTGCAGCAGGTTTTCGTCAACCTGTTCCTCAATGCCAGAGACGCCATGCCCTCCGGCGGATCGCTGAAGGTCGAAACTTCAAAAAATGATACAATGGTAGTGGTGGACATCCGTGATTCGGGCGCGGGCATCTCCGCTGAAAACATCAGGAAAATCTACGACCCGTTCTTCACTACCAAGAGCACCGGCAAAGGCACGGGGCTCGGCCTCGCCGTTACCTATGGGATCATTCAGGAGCATGGCGGGAGGATTTTCGTCGACAGCGCCCCGGCCAAAGGCACTCATTTCAGGCTGAAGCTGCCCACCCGGCAATCGTTGCAGGAATGATCAAAAAGGGACGTATACTGGTCGTCGATGACGAGGAGGTCGTGCGCGACGTCCTTTCCACGCTGCTGAGCGCGGAGAACTACGACGTCGATCTGGCGCAAAACGGTGCGCAGGCCCTGGACATGGTGCGGGGCGGAGATTATGGCGTCGTCCTGCTGGATCTGATGATGCCTGACATCGACGGCCTGCAGGTGCTGGAATCGTTCCGCAAGATCGAGGGCACACCGGAGACCGTAGTCCTCACCGCATTCGCATCGATCGAAAAAGCCGTCCAAGCCACCAAGCTCGGAGCCTTCGACTTCATCACCAAACCGTTCAAGAACGACGAAATCCTGCTGGTGATCAAGAATGCGATCGAGCAGCGCCGCCTGCGCGATGAGAACGAGAGGCTGAAAGACTCGCTGCGACAGCGCTTCAGCTATCGGAACATCATCGGCAAGAGTGCTGCGATGCAGCAGATCTTCGACCTGATCGCGCAGGTCGCGCCCCGGCGCAGCACCGTCCTGATTCAGGGTGAGAGCGGAACCGGCAAGGAGCTGGTCGCCAAAGCCATCCATGCCGCAAGCACCCGCGCCGATGCTCCTTTCGTGGCCATCAACTGCGGCAACATCCCCTCCGAACTGCTCGAGAGCGAGATCTTCGGCCACGTGCGCGGCGCCTACACGGGCGCTACCAGCTCCAAAAAAGGCCTGTTCGAAGTGGCGGACGGGGGGACTTTCTTTCTCGACGAGGTCACGAGCATCTCCCTCGAGATGCAGGCCAAGCTCTTGCGCGTGATTCAGGAGCGGGAGTTCCGCCGGCTGGGTGGGCTGGAGAACATCAAGGTTGACGTGCGCATTATTGCCGCCACCAACAGTGATCTGCAGGCGGCGGTGGCCGGCGGAACATTTCGCGACGACCTCTACTACCGCCTCAACGTGATCGTGATCAAGCTGCCACCGCTGCGGGAACGCAGCGAGGATATTCCTTTGCTCGCCGACCACTTCGTCAAGAAATATTGCGATGAAAATGGCCGCGGGCCATGTGTTCTTGACCCCACAGCGATCAGGATTCTCCTCGATTACGGCTGGCCCGGCAATGTCCGGGAACTCGAAAACGCCATGGAGCGCGCCGTCGTTCTTTGTCCAGGGGATACCCTAACGGCAGATCTGTTCCCCAGGAATATCAGTACAGTCCAGCCCCAGGGTCCGGATGGCCATCTCGAAGACAGCATTCCGCTCAAGGAGCGGGTGGGAAATTTCGAAAGGACATTGATCCTGGCCGCGCTGGAAAAGACGGACTGGAATCAGAAGAAAGCCGCCGAACTGCTCTCGGTAAATCCGACTACGCTGAGCGAGAAGCTGAAACGCCTTGGGATTCGCCCCCACTGAGCACCATTTCCTCCGGGATGCGGCGGTCCAGGATTGTCGAAGACGGTTTCCCTCTTCGCGCTTCGTCCGTCGCCAATCGTCAATTTGTTGTGGTACCTTGACTTGCCGAATTGTTGCGGATACATTCTAGCATCGGCTGTTCGAACCATCGCGTGCTGCTGAAACTTGCGGGCGCCGTTTGAACTCAATAAAGAGAGGGCAGTGCCGTAATGATGGTTACCTGATAGGCTCTTGCAGAAGGAAATGGCGTATGAGACACGTGCATTTCGTCGGCCGGTTCGCAGTCACGGTGTGCGCCTTGCTCATGGCGCTGCCGGCAGTCGCGGATTGGAAGCAAGCCGTCGCTTATTACAATCAAGGAAAATTCGATTTGGCGATTCAGGAGTTGAAGCCGGACCTGGACAAGAATCCCGACTGGGAGCCCGGGCACCGCCTGGCCGGACTCTGCTATTTGAACCTGAAAAACAACGCTCTCGCCATCTCCGAACTCGGCCGCGCCGTCCAGCTCCAGTCCAAAGCCTTCGCCACCTATCGAGGTCTCGCACAAGCATACTTCAACAGCGATAGACTCGATAACTGCGTCCAGACCCTCAACCAGGGGGAGCAGTTTGCGAAAGAGCCTGCCGACCTCTATGACCTGCATCATCTGAGGGGGGCGGTTTACTACCGGCAGCAGAAGTACGACCAGGCAGTCGACGACCTCACGGGCGCCATCCGCATCAGGCAAAACGATTGGGTCGATTTTTCTCAACTCGGAGTCGCCTATTACAACCTGAATCGCCAGGATGAGGCCGTTCAGATGCTGCAGAAGGCACTGGCACTGAAGCCCGGGGAAACCATCACCTCGGGATTTCTCGGCAAGACCTACTTCAGGCAGGGCGTCGCAGCCCTCACCAACAAACAGTACAGCCAGGCGATCGACTTGTTGCACAAGGCCGGGACATACACTCCGAACGACGCCTACGTGTATTACAACACCGGCGAAGCCTATCTGTTTCTGAACAACTATCCTGAAGCGGAAAAAGCCTACAATCAAGCGCTCAGCCTTCTGCCCCGCAATGCGGACATTTACCAGCGGCTGGGTTTTTTGTACGAAAAGCAGAAGAAGTGGGATCAGGCGTTGGGCGCCTACCAGAAAGCCAGCGGCATCAATCCGTCGCCCGGCCTGAAAGAAGCGATTGCCCGCGTGACCGAAATGAAAAAGAAATAGATGCTTTGCAGTGTGGCAGCTTGCCGCCACATTCCGGAGTGTCTAGCGCGCAACAGAGTAGAATACCTCCCAGTTGCGGACGTTCCCCCCTTCGTCCACCGCCACTACGCGGATCCGATATCGTCCTTCCGGGCGCGCCGGATCAATCGGGAATTCGAACTGAGTGCAGCGGCCGCCGGCGGCATCGGCCTGGCGGCCTTGCAGCACCTGGCCAACCGATTCGTCTACAACGAAGATTCCTGACGGGGAGAGATCGTTGGCTCCGTCGCGCGTGAAGAGCCGCATGCCCAATGTCGCACCTGCCCTGACGGGATCAGGGACAAAAGTGGCTCGATCCAGCGCGGGCGCCTCTTCCTCCATGGTGATGGTGACGTCGGCCGGATCGTAGCCGCGCACGCGCGCGAGCCACTGTTTTTCCAGGCTGGAGGCTGGAGTCTTGAAACAATCGGCCAGGCTTTCTTCCAGGTCTTTCTTGGAGAGCGACTCGAAAAGCTTCATCATGCGCTCCCGCCCATAGAGCTCACGGCAGGTGGTGAGAAAAGTGATGCCGGGAGCCGCAGTGCGCAAATCATGGACGGGTCCCGAAAGCTCGGCCCTTGTGGACAGCAGCGCCAATCCGAGGGGACTCATGCGGTCCAGGTAGTAGCAGATCGTCCATGCCGCTCCCAGCCTTTTGACCGTGTTGGAGAAGTCATGGGCAATCATCTCCGACATTCCTTCCAGCAGGAACCGGTTTCCCTCCTTGGAAGCGCCGCTGCCGGACAGATTGATCAAGGCCATGCGGGCCAGTTCGCGCGCCGCGCCGTGGAGCAGGAAGCCGTTGGAGTCCCTGGCCGAGGCAGGATCGCCCATGCCGAGGGTAACGGTGGCATGCTGGGCGTCCACCGTCGCCAGCGCGCCCTGCCAGTTGATCACGATCAAAACCCGGCTCGGCAGCTTGCCGCCGGTGGCGCTATCGACATACTCCCAGCAGCGCTCCAGGTCGCTGATGGTCTCCCGGCCGAGCCACTGGCGCTCGACGGGGATGCGGATGCGCACATGCTTCGCCACGATGCTGTCGTCCCACACCTGGGCTGACACCACGGGAGCGAGAAAGAGCGGGCAGAGGCAGGCGGCCATCCAGGTGAAAACAGCTGCCATCCAGGCCCTACCGAAGAGACGTGTTCTATTACCGAACATCTGGTGGATCAAACTAAACACGACGGATACCGAAGTGCTTCATGAAGCCGATTTGGACACGAAGCTGCTCAAGGCGCCGGCCTCGTCATTGTACCAGTCAAAGACGTTGACCAGTTTGGTGACGGTAAGGAGATCGACTACCTTTGTGTTCGGCGACAGCAGTTTGAATGAGCCACCCGCCTTCCGGATGGCCGTGAAACATCGGATGATCTGCCCTAAACCGGCGCTGTCGATGTAGGGAACCTTGGCCAGGTTCAGAAGGAAATTCCTCCGCCCCTGTGCCAGCATTTCGTCAACGGCTTGCCTGATCTGAAGGTCGCCCTCGCCGAGAAGGATCTTCCCCTCCACGTCAAGAATCGTAACCTCATCCGCTAACCGGGATGATAGCTTCATGAAAACCTCCGGCAGATGAGACCAGAAACTAGCATAGCCCCTGGCTACTGTCAATTTCAGTGCCGCGAAATCGCGATAATCCTCCAAAACTCGAAGAATCTTTTCCGTGAATTTCGTGCTGTGCGCGGCTGCTGAGGTCACCCGCCGCATTCCTTGATCGGTTGCGGTTCCTATGCTATACATCAGCGTCGCGGTACAAACCACCACGGGGGCAGATGCCGCCTTTGTCCGGAGTGCAAAATGATCAGTCCTATCCGTTCGATTGTTGCCAGAGAGATTCTGGATTCCAGAGGAAACCCGACGCTCGAAGCGGATGTGGTGGTGGAGGGGAACGCCCGCGGCCGCGCGGCTGTACCGTCCGGAGCATCGACGGGCGTCCACGAGGCTATAGAACTCCGTGATGGAGACGGGATGCGCTATGGCGGCAAAGGCGTGCTTCGTGCCGTAGAGAATGTCAACAACATCATCGCCCCTGCCCTCAGCGGCGAGAATGTCTTCCGGCAGAGGGCCGTCGACCAGATCCTGATCAATCTCGACAGCTCACCCAACAAAGGCAAACTGGGCGCGAACGCCATCCTCGCCGTTTCCATGGCCGTGGCGCGTGCCGCGGCCGCGACGCTCGGGATGCCCCTCTATCGTTATCTCGGCGGCTCCAATGCCTGCATCCTCCCCGTGCCGATGATGAACATCCTCAACGGAGGGGCGCACGCCGATAATAATGTCGATCCCCAGGAGTTCATGATCGTGCCCGCAGGAGCCAAGTCCTTCTCCGAGAGCCTGCGCATGGGTGCCGAGACCTTCCATGCCCTGAAGGCGGTCCTCAGGAAGAAGGGTTACGCCACCTGCGTAGGTGACGAAGGCGGCTTTGCGCCCAACCTGAAATCAAGCGAGGAAGCTCTGGACGTGATCATGGAGGCCATCAACAAGACCGGCTACGAAGCGGGCAAACAGATCTACCTGGCGCTGGACGTCGCTGCCAGCGAGATGTATGTCGACGAAAGATATTTCTTCAAAAAGTCCAGCGGCGCCCGCCTGACCGCCGACCAGATGATTCAGCTGTACGAACGCTGGACCCGGCAGTACCCGATCGTATCCATCGAGGATGGGATGGCGGAAGACGACTGGCAGGGATGGGTTGCCCTGACCGAGGCACTCGGCGAGAAGATCCAGCTGGTGGGCGACGATGTCTTCGTGACCAATTCCCAGCGCCTCGCGAACGGCATCGCCGATGGTGTGGCCAACAGCATCCTGATCAAGTTGAACCAGGTCGGCACCGTGAGCGAAACCCTGGATACCATCGAGCTCGCGAAGAGTGACAGCTATACCACCGTGATCTCGCACCGCTCCGGGGAGACCGAAGACTCATTTATCGCCGATCTCGCCGTGGCCTGCAACGCGGGACAGATCAAGACCGGCTCGGCCAGCCGGACCGACCGCGTGGTGAAGTACAACCAGTTGCTGCGTATTGAAGAGGAACTTCGAGGTCAAGCCCGCTTCCTGGGGAGCCAGCTCTTCTGATTTTGGATTTCGGATATTGGATTGACGCACCAAATCCAAAATCCGCAATCCAAGACTCAAAATCGATATGCCCCTACTCGAAGTCGAAAGACTCTCTGTATCCTACCTCACCGCATCAGGGCCGATCCGCGCTGTGCGCGATTTTTCCTGCGAGCTGGCGCCGGGAGAAGCGCTCGCCCTGGTCGGTGAAACCGGGAGCGGCAAATCCACCGTCGCGCTGGCACTACTCGGCCTGCTGGACAGCGATGCGCGCATGGATACGGGAGAAATCCGTTTTCAGGGTGCGCCGCTTTCCTTCAAGGACCGGAGCTCCCGGAGGCAAGTGCGCGGCGGAAGGATCGGCATGGTCTTCCAGGACGCCCGCGGCGCGCTGAACCCGGTCTTGACCGTCGGGTCCCAACTGATGGAGGCGTTGCGCGCTCATCAATCGCTGAGCACAAGGGGAGCGAGGGAAAGAGCGGCCGCGCTGCTCACTGAAGCCGGAATCCCTGACCCGCGGTTTTATCTGCGCCGATATCCGTTCGAGCTGTCCGGCGGCATGTGCCAGCGAGTCGCCATCGCAATCGCGGTCTGCAACCGGCCGAGCCTGCTGATCGCCGACGAGCCCACCAGCGCGTTGGATCCGAGCATTCAGGCCCAGATCCTGGAACTCCTGGGCGGCATGAAGCATCGCTACGGCCTGGCGCTGCTGCTGATCAGTCACGACCTGGCTCTGGTTTCCGAACTATCGGAACGCGTGGCGGTCATGTACCATGGTCGCCTGGTGGAGTCCGGCAGAGCGCAGGATGTCTTTCGGACACCGGCGCACCCGTACACGAAAGCTCTGATCGAGTGCCAGGCGGACCTGCATCACCGTTGGGATCGGCGACCGCTGGCCGCCATTGCCGGTTCACCACCCGCGGGCGGACAGGAGTTACCCGGATGCTCTTTTGCCCCGCGCTGTCCGAGGGCGGATGCAGCCTGTTCCCGGAGCGTGCCATCGCCCGTAGTTCTTTCCGGCGAGCACTGGGCGGCATGCATCAAGTTGACCCAGGGTTGAGACCTCAACGAGGAACGCGCAGAGAACGCAGGTAAACCGATTTTCAGTTCTCCCAGTGGCAGCCTTTGCTTTGGTGCTGCTGTTTTTCTCTGCGATTTCTGCGCCCTCTGCGTGGAGATTCTTAAAAATCGCTTATGGCACCCATTCTTGAGATTCGAGGGCTCCAGGTGAGCTTTGGGACCGGCTTGTTCCACGGCGGCAGCGCCGTTCACGCCCTTGCCGGCGTCGATCTACTGGTGGAGCAGGGCGATACGCTCGGCTTGGTAGGAGAATCCGGATGCGGAAAGACCACCCTCGCCCGCTGCGCTCTGCTTCTGCAGGAACATGCCGCGGGCACCATCTGCTTCGACGGCTGTGATCTGAGCCGCCTTGCGCCAGTCGAACTGCGCACCCGTCGCCGGGAGTTTCAGATGATCTTCCAGGACCCCCTTGCCTCTTTCGATCCCCGCATGAAGGTAGGTGAGATCCTGGCGGAGCCTTTCGAGGTTCATGGCCTGAAAGGGGAGATCAGCCGCAAAGAGAGGGTGCGGGAGCTGCTCATCGATGTCGCGCTTGACGACAGCGTTATCGACCGGTATCCCAGGGAGCTGAGCGGTGGACAGCAGCAGCGGGTCGCCATCGCCAGGGCACTCACCCTCAAGCCCCGGCTTCTAGTCGCCGATGAGCCGGTCTCGGCTTTGGATGCCTCCGTGCAGGCCCAGATTCTGAACCTGCTTGCGGACCTGCGGCAACGTTTCGGCCTCACCCTGATTCTGATCTCGCACGCGCTCTCCGTTGTTCAATACCTGTGCTCGCGCGTGGCCGTCATGTACCTGGGCCGGATCGTCGAAGAGGCCCCGGCAGAGGCATTTTTCCGCGAACCCCGACATCCTTACAGCCGAGCCCTGCTCGAGAGCATGCCGAAGCTGGATCCCGAGCGCGGGAGTTCGAGACCGGTCTTGTCCGGTGACCTCCCTTCTCCAGCCGCGCCACCGCCCGGATGCGCTTTTCATCCGCGCTGCCCGAAAGCGTTCGCAAGGTGCAGACAGGAATGCCCGGCGCTTCAGTCGACTGCGACCGGCAAAGTCGCCTGTTTTCTGTATTCCTGAACCAATGGGTTTGAGGCGGCAAAGGAAAGCGGGCGGCTTTCATGGGGATGCATCTGAAGGCCGCCCGCTTATGGGTATCCTGGGCTTGTCTACTACATCAGTCGTGCGGGACTGGTTCATCGCTGGCGATCTTGCCGTCAAGCAACCGCACCACGCGATAGGCATGCAGTGCGATGTCCGGCTCGTGCGTGACCAGAATGATGGTGTGACCCTTCTTGTGCAGCTCGTCGAGGAGTCTCATGATGTCCATGCTGGTGGCTGAATCCAGGTTCCCGGTCGGCTCGTCGGCCAGGATGATGGACGGATTGTTCACGAGGGCTCGGGCGACGGCGACCCGCTGTCGCTGGCCTCCGGACAACTCGTTCGGCCTGTGGTACATGCGTTCCCCAAGTTCGACCGACTGTAAGGCCTTGATTGCTCGCTCTTTACGCTCGTGAGCGGGCGTGCCGTTATAAATCAGCGGAAGTTCGACGTTGTGAAGTGCCGTAGCACGCGCCAGCAGGTTAAAGGTCTGGAAGACGAATCCGATCTCTTTGTTGCGGATATGGGCCAGTTCGTCATCGTTCATGTCTGACACGAGGCGTGAGTTGAGGAAGTACTTGCCTTGCGTCGGCGTGTCGAGGCATCCGATCAGGTTCATCATCGTGGATTTCCCGGAACCGGACGGCCCCATGATGGCCACATATTCCCCGCGATGGATCTCAAAAGACACGCCGCGCAGAGCGTGGACCTGCTCCGAACCCATCTGGTAGGTTTTCTGGAGGTCTTCGGTCTTGATCAGAATGTCAGGTTGCTGTTTGTCTTTTCCGTTGCTTCCGCTCATGTTGTTCCTCGAAGCGCTGTAGCCGATGCTCAGCTTGGTGATTTGGTTGTCTCCGCCTTCGTGGGGGTGGTTTCAACTTTTACGATCGCCCCGTCCTTGAGAGTGCGCAGGGTCTGAAAGCTCCCCGATACGATCACTTCCCCTTCCTGGAGGTTTGATTTTACCTCAATTTCGGACTCACCGGTTATTCCTGTCTTCACGGGACGGAACTTCGCATGGTTGTCCTTAGTAATTACGAAGACACCCTCAAGTTCTTTCTTGTTAATTTTAGTCTTGGTGGAATCCGCCCGGGCAACCGAGTCGGTCTTCTTCTTCTGCTTGGGATCGGGCTCGATGTAGTTGCCGTCCTTGTCGACCTCGACTTCTCGGATCGTCAGCGCCTGAATCGGGATCGCCAGAATGTTGTTTCGGGTCTCGGTAATAATGTCCGCGGTGCACGACATTCCCGGCCGGATCTTGTCCGGCGGGTTTTTGACCGTTACGATTACCTTAAAATCCTTCGCTTCCTGCGTCGTGGATCCGGAGGTCGTGATGGGGCTGTTCCCGATCTCTGTGACCTCGCCGTCGAGCACGATATCAGGAAGAGCATCCACCTTGATTTTGGCAGGATTCCCGATAGCCAGGCTGACGATGTCGGTCTCATCCACCTTGAGCTCGGTCTGAATCACGCTCAAATCGGAAATCGTCATAAGGGTTGCCTGGGGTGAGTTCAAGGTGCCGGGGACTGCCCGCTCACCGGCGTGAACGACCAGTTGAGTGATCACGCCGTTCAGCGAGGAAGTAATGGTGGTCTTTTTCAACTGATCCGTTGCCTGGGTAAGATTGGCATCCTGCGATTTCAACCGGGTCTCGGCGGCAGCATAGCTGATTTGCATCTGCTCGAGGCTGTTCTCCGAGATCTTGATTTGATTCGCCATCTGCTCGACCTGCTTCTTGGCCACCTCAGCCTGGGATTTGGCGGCGTTCAGGTTGTTTTGCGCCTGTTCATACTCGTCCCTGGAGATGAGTCCTTCTTCGTTGAGCTGTTGGCTGCGGTTGAAGCTGCTCTGGCTGCGCGCCACGTTGGCGGTGGCCTGTTCCGCCTGCGCGCGGCTCGAATCCAGCTGGGACTTCGCATTGGCGATGTTGTGTTCGGCGATGGAGATCTGAAATTGCTGCGCCCGCAGGTCCTGATGCGCTGCGTCCGACTGGGCGCGGGTGGAGTCCTCCTGCGCTGCGGTCTGGATCGGATCGATTTTCAGCAGAATATCGCCTTTTTTCACCTTGTCGCCTTCGCGCACGCGGAGATCGGTCACCACGCCGACAATCTCCGCCTGAAGGTTGACATAGTCTTTGGCCCGAATCTGGCCGCTCGCCGACACCTGTGCCTTCAGGACATCTTTGCGGATGACCTTGGACGTCTGCACGGGAACTTCATCCTTGCGGGTGGCACGGATGCTGAAGAAAATTATGAGGCCCAGCACAACGGCCACACCGCAGGCGATCCATATCTTCTTTTTCTTGCTCATTCAACGCCTCCAGCACTATGGCCATTAGTACGAATCGCAGCCGAAAAAGGTTTCAATTAACTCCCCCCAAGACCCGGTATGCGATCGCACAAACCCGAAATCTTACACAATCAGGGCAAAAATAGGAACAGAAACCGCGTTACTCATTTAAAATGTGCAGACAGGGAAGCCGGAATGTTCTTTTTTCGCATGGGGAGAAACCTCGATGCTGATCCAGGAAAAGGTGGAGCAGGCGGTAGGGATCCTGAGAGAGCACAACATCGACTGCTGGATTACATTCGCCCGGGAAAGCGCCATCAACGGCGACCCCGCCCTCGACTATCTCATCGGCGCCGACATCACCTGGCACACGGCGGTGATCATCACCTCCACCGGCGAATCGTGTGTCATCTGCGGCGAGTACGACCGGAAAACCATCGAGGATACGGGCGCCTACCGGCAGGTCATCGGCTTCGTCAAAGGGATCCGGGACCCGTTCCTCGAGGTGGTGCGCAGGATGAATCCTTCTTCCATTGCTGTCAATTACTCCCGGGACAGCGAGATCTGCGACGGCATAACCCACGGCATGTATCTCACGCTCATGAGCCTGCTCGGCGAGTTGGGATTCGAGAATCGTGTGGTCTCGGCCGAAGGGATCGTCTCGGCGCTGCGGCAACGGAAGACCGGCACGGAGTTGGCGCTTGTCAGGCAGGCCATCAAGAACACTGAGGATATCTTTGCCAAAGTCACGAAATTCATCTCCCCCGGGAGAACGGAGCAGGAAATCGCCGCCTTCATGAAATCCGAGGTGGATCGGATGGGGCTCGAGTTCGCCTGGGAGCCCGGGCATTGCCCGGCGGTGTTCACCGGGCCCGATACCGCAGGCGCTCATTACGGACCCACGGACCGGCGCGTGGAGCCGGGGCACATTCTGAACATGGACTTCGGGGTGAAATATCAAGGTTACTGTTCGGACCTGCAGAGGACCTTTTACATACTGGACAAGGGGGAGTCGGGACCGCCGCCGGAAGTGCTCAAGGGATTCGGGACCATCGTGGACGCAATCGAGCAGAGCCGCGCCGCCATGAAGCCCGGCGTGCTCGGGATAGAGATCGATGCCATTGCCAGGGGCAGGGTCACGGCGGCGGGGTATGCCGAGTTCCCCCATGCGCTGGGCCATCAGGTGGGGCGTTTTGCCCATGATGGCACTGCGCTTCTTGGCCCGGCCTGGGAAAAATATGCCCGGAAGCCCTTTGCCCGCCTTGAGCCCGGCATGGTGTTCACGATCGAGCCCCGGTTGACGGTTCCCGGCCGCGGCGTCGCCACGATCGAGGAGATGGTTCTCGTGACCTCGTCAGGCGCGGAATACCTCTCCACCCCGCAGGATGAACTTATTCTTATCCGAAGCTGAGCCGCGCGGGTAAGTCTGTCCCGGCACTTTGCATCAGCCGGCCTGCGGGCGATCTCCGCTGCTCAGAGAGTCACGGATTCCCGGTACTGGCCGAAAACGCTTCGGAGGCAATCGGAAATCTCACCCACCGTGGCCAGTGCTTCAACCGCCGCCAGGATATGGGGCATGAGGTTTTCTTTCCCCTGGGCGGCCGAGCACAACCGGTCGAGCGCCCGGCGGGCGGCAACGGCATCACGCGCCGCCCGAAGGTCCGCCAGCCTGCGACATTGCTCCGCGCCCACCCGTTCGTCCACCACGAGGAGTTCGACCGGTGCCGATTCGGCCGTGGTATAGCGGTTGACTCCGGCGATGACCTGCTCGCCCAGCTCGATCTGTTTCTGATAGCGATAGGATGACTCCTGGATCTCGCGCTGCACGTAGCCGCGCTCGATTGCGGGCAACATCCCCCCCATCGCATCAATCCTGAGAATGTAGCGCTCCGCTTCTGCTTCGATCTCGTCCGTCATCGATTCGATGGCATAGGCACCCCCGGTCGGGTCGGCGGTGTTGGCAACACCGCTCTCGTATGCCAGGATCTGCTGGGTGCGGAGGGCGGTGCGGGCCGCCGTGGCAGTGGGGAGCGCCAGGGCTTCGTCCATCGAATTTGTGTGCAGGGACTGGGTCCCGCCGAGCACGGCCGCGAGGGCTTGAATCGTGACGCGCACGATGTTGTTCTCGGGCTGCCGGGCCGTCAGAGTGCTGCCCGCGGTCTGCGTGTGAAATCGTAGCGCGCACGAGCGCTCGTTGCGCGAGCCGAAGCGCTCGCGCATGATCCAGGCCCAGAGGCGGCGCGCCGCGCGGAACTTCGCGATTTCCTCCAGAAAATTGTTGTGGGCGTTGAAAAAGAATGAGACCTGGCCGGCAAAGTCATCGACCTTCAGGCCGGCATCCAGGGCGCTCTGTACGTAGGCAATGCCGTCGGCGAGGGTGAAGGCAACTTCCTGAGCGGCCGTGGAGCCGGCTTCGCGAATGTGATACCCGCTGATCGAGATCGGATTCCAGTTCGGCACTTCGCGGCAGCAGAAGCTCAAGACGTCCGTAGTGAGGCGCAGCGATGGGGCAGGCGGATAAATGTAAGTGCCGCGCGCGATGTATTCCTTCAGGATGTCGTTCTGGACCGTACCCCGCAGGGCATTCCAGGGCACGCCCTGGTGGCGCGCGAGGCAAAGCACCATGGCCAAAAGAATGGATGCAGTGCTGTTGATGGTCATGGAGATCGAGACGCAGTCGAGAGGTATGCCCTGGAGGAGCGTTTCCAGGTCGCGCAGCGAGGCGACCGACACACCCACCTTGCCCACTTCGCCGGCGGCCAGCGGATGATCCGGATCGAGTCCGATCTGAGTCGGCAGATCGAAAGCGATGCTGAGACCGGTCTGGCCCTGGGCGAGCAGGTAGCGGTACCGCTCGTTCGATTCCCGTGCGGAGCCGAAGCCGGCATATTGCCGCATGGTCCACGGTCTCCCGCGATACATGTTGGCATGGATGCCGCGGGTGAAAGGGTACTCGCCGGCCTTTTCCGTCCTCTCACCCCAGCGAGGATACGGGCCATAGATGACCTTCGGTTCCATTCTCATCCCCTCGGATTCAGGCTTGCGGGTTTTGGATCTCGGCAGGGTACGGGCCAGGGAGGTTGCTCTCGATAATCGCCGGATCCAAAATCAAACTTCGAATTTCTCTTGCCGACTTGTGCCAGATCAATCTTGACAGCCAAAGCGCACTTTTCTAAGATGGACATACCCTGCGTGGTTATAATGCCACTGCGCCCAGCGAATGATCAAATTTCGCCGCCAGGTGATAGGAGTGCCACATGCCGGACGCTGAAATCAAACGCCTCATGAGGAATCTCGAAGAAGCCATCAACGAAACTCTGAGCGAATCTTCGAGAATCAACGAATCCATCCGAAGCATAGACGAGGCAGGCTACGAGGCCTTTCTGATCATCGATGCGACCATCGGTTTCAACCGCAAGGGGAAGGGTGAGAACGAAGTCATTTCCTCAGCTCCCAGGGACGAGGATCCGGTTCGTCTGCGCATTACCTCTGAAGATGCTAAGTTCCTGAAATCATTGAAGATAGCCGTTGAGATCGAGGGTTAGCCCCCACCTGCCGTTTCCAAGCCTGCGAGCACGTCCGGAGGCGTCGATTTCGGGATCCGAGCCCGAACCCGGATGGGATTGCCTGCTCCGGCATGCGGGCTCAGACGGGACCCGACGTCATTTCCAAGGGCCGCCTGTTTTCAGTCCGGTTATTCGTTCTGAGCCTGGGCGGCAGCCTGCGCCTGGGGAGGGGCCGGCTGCTGGTCGTTCATGTTGCATTTGCCCTCGAAAAGGGCACCCGCTTCAATGATGAGGCACGGGGTATAAATATCGCCGTAAACCTTTCCTTCCTTATGAATTTCGACGCGATCGGAGGCGTGAATTGCGCCCCGGAACTCGCCGCTGATGGACACTCGGCGGATCGCTACCTCGGCTTCCACTTTTCCCCGGGGCCCGATGACGAGGCAGGAATCCGAGCGCACCTTCCCCCTGACCACGCCATCCACCCTGATCCCGTGGGCGAAAGAAAGCTCTCCCTGGAACTCCACCCCCTCCCCCACGAGGCTCAGGATTTCATCGTCACTTTCCCTTTTAAGCTTCATCGCATACCCCCATCATGGCGACGTTTCTCTATGATAATACTGTAGATACGGGTGAGATCTTCCTGGCTGAAGAAGTGGATGCGGATTTGCCCGGCCTGCCGTACCCCCTGCCCGCCGGTGATCTCGACTTTCGTGCCCAGCAGCAGGCGCAGGCGATCGGCCGCGGCGGTGATGTTGGGGTCCTGCGGAATGGAGGCGCGGGCGCGGGCCGACTGGCTCTTCTTGGCCCAGCGCTCCGCGTCGCGCACGGACCAACCCTTCGCCACCATGACATTGGCGGCCCGGGTCGTCTCGGCAGGGGCCAGGTTTGCCGCAAGCAAGGCGCGCGCGTGCCCCGGCGACAGCTTGCCCTCGGCGACCAGGAGTTTGACCGCGGGCGGGAGCTTCAGCAGGCGGAGGGCGTTGGCGATGGTGCTGCGCTCCTTCCCGAGCTGTCCGGCCAGCTCCTCCTGGGTGGTGGGGAGGCTCTCGATAAGATTATGATAGGCTTGGGCTTCCTCGATCGGGTTGAGCTGTTCGCGCTGAATGTTCTCAATCAGAGCCAGCTCCAGCAGGTGATCGTCGGGCACATCCCGGACGAAGGCCGGCACTTTCAACAGCCCGGCCCGCTGCGCCGCCATCAATCGTCTCTCGCCCGCCACCAGCTGATACGCACTGCCCAGGGGGCGGACGAGCACCGGCTGCAGCACGCCGTGAATGCGGATCGAGTCGGAAAGCTCGTTCAGGCTCTTTTCGTCGAACTTCAGCCGCGGTTGATCGGGATTGGTCGTGATCTGGTCGATGTCGATCTCGCTGGGAGCCGGTTCCGGATGGCCTGCTTCCGGGATCAGCGCCCCGAGTCCCTTACCCAGCACCTTTTTTCTCATGGTTTAGGATTTCCTTGGCGAGCTTGATGTAACTCTCGGCCCCTTTGGATCTTATGTCATAGAGAACAATCGGCTTACCGAAACTCGGCGCTTCGGCCAGACGCACGTTGCGCGGGATCACCGTGGCGAGGATCTCTTTGGGGAAAAAGTTGTTGAGGTCCTCCCGCACCTGCGTGCTCAGGTTGGTTCTTTCATCAAACATTGTCAGTAGAATCCCCTGGATCGCCAGGCCGGGATTGTAGCTGCGCCGCACGCGGGCCACCGTGTCGAGGAGTTCCGAGATCCCTTCCAGGGCGAAATATTCGCACTGGATCGGGACCAGCACCGACTGCGCGGCCACCAGCCCGTTGAGCGTGAGCAGGTTCAACGACGGCGGGCTGTCGATCAGGATGAAGTCGTAGTCCCCGGCCACCGGCGCCAGCAGGCGTTTCAGGATGAACTCGCGTTCGGGGAGCTCGATCATTTCGATCGCCGCCCCGGTCAGATTGCGATCGGCCGGCACCAGCTTGAGATTGTCGAGTTCCGTGCCGAGGATGACATGGGCCAACGGTTCGCCCAGGATTATGGAGTGGTAGATGCTTCTGTGGATCGACCCCCGGGCCACACCCAGGCCGCTGGTGCAGTTGGCCTGGGCGTCGGTATCGACGACGAGCACGCGCATGTCGGCCATGGCCAGGGCCGCGGCCAGGTTGATGGCCGTGGTCGTCTTGCCGACTCCCCCCTTCTGATTGGTGATCGCGATGATCCTGCCCATGGTGCGCACGATGCCCGCGAGCATACCACAGGAGATCGCGGCGCCTCAAACAAAAGCGGCCACGAAGGGCACGAATTTCACAACTCCGGCCCGGCATGAACATCGTGCCGGCGCGCGGCTGAGCGCGCGGGCATTCATTTGGGGACACGGGTGTGCCCCGGGCCCGGGAGGGCTCCCTGCGGTTTCACGTGGAACCTGTTTCACGTGAAACACCATAGATCGACAGACTGCGGGCGGTGTGCCCGGGAAGATGCTCCTGCCGCAGCCGGCGCAGCGCGGCTCGCGCCCGCGCCGCGTGCTCGAGAGGGAGGGTGCGGCCGTGAAAAAGCCAGAGTTGCGTGGTCGGACGGCTCGCGGCCAGCAGCAGATCGACAGCCTCGGCGCTCAGCTTCAGCCCTTTGCAGGAGACGATGTCGAATGCCGGCACCGCCGGGCCGCGCAAAAACTCCTCGACACGTGCGCAGACCACCTCCGTCCCTTCCAGGCGCAGGTCGGCGGCCACGGTTGCCAGAAAGGCGGCCCGCTTGCCACGGCTTTCGACGAGATGCAGCCGCATGGCGGGGCGCAGGATCCGCAGGGGGACAGCCGGAAATCCGGCTCCACTGCCGACGTCCAGGTGGGTGACCGGCGCGGAAGGATAGAACCGTGCCGCCCAGAGAGCCTCCTCGAAGAGCCATCCGAGCGCAGACCAGTCGGTCGATGCCGTCAGGTTGATGCGGGTATTCCATTTCTCCAGCAGCGCCAGGTAGCCGAGGAGCCGGTGCGCCTCTTCGCATCCCTCCCGGTAGCCGCCGCGCAGGATCAATTGCCGCAAAGCCTCGGCCGAATTCATGGTCTCCCTGAGCGTGCCCGCATCGCGCTAGCGGTCGGCCCGCCCTTTGGCCCGAAGCAACTCGAGCCGGACGTTGAGGATAGAGACTGCGGCGGGTGTGACGCCCGGAATTCTCGCCGCGGTCCCGAGGTCCCCGGGACGCACGCGGCAGAGCTTCTCCCTGACTTCCCGGCTCAAACCGCTGACCGTCGAGTAATCGAAATCGTCCGGAATGCGGCGCCGGCTCAGGCGCCGTATCTTCTCGGCGTCCTTCTGCTGCTGCTCGATGTAGCCCTGGTACCGCACTTCGATTTCCACCGACTTGCGCGCCGCGGCAGAAAACCAGACGCCGCGCGCGCGCATGAGCGGTTCGAAATCTGCCAGCGCCAAGCCCGGCCGCCGCAACAGCTGCTCCAGGGTGGAGCCCTTGGCCGCAGCCGGCTCGAGGCCGGGCAGCGCCAACTCGGCCGGGTCCCACCTGTGCTCCTGCAGGAAACGGCGCATGCGCGCCGCTTCCCGGTATTTTTCCCCGCAGGCGGCATGATCGGCCTCCGGGACCAGCCCGAGACGGTGCCCGAGCGGGGTCAGGCGCAGATCGGCGTTGTCGATGCGCAGGAGCAGGCGCAGCTCCGAGCGCGACGTGAACATGCGGTAGGGCTCATCCACGCCGCGCGTGACCAGATCGTCGATCAGAATGCCGATGTAGCTTTCCGTGCGCGGCAACACCACTCCCTCCTTGCCTTGGGCGCGCAGCGCCGCGTTGATCCCGGCGACCATCCCCTGGGCGGCGGCCTCCTCGTACCCCGTGGTACCGTTGATCTGGCCGGCGTGGAAAAGACGCGGGACGCGCCGGGTCTCGAGCGTCGCGCGGAGTTCCGTGGGATCGACGAAGTCGTATTCGATCGCATACCCAGGGCGCACCATCCGGGCGTGCTCCAGACCGGGGATGGCCCGCACCATCGCCTCCTGAACATCGACCGGCATGCTCGTCGACATCCCGTTTAGGTAAACCTCATCCGTGTCAAGCCCTTCCGGTTCCAGAAAAACCTGATGGCGCTCCTTGTCGGCAAACTTGACCACCTTGTCCTCGATGCTCGGGCAATAGCGCGGCCCGATGCCGACAATCGCACCGCCATATAGCGCCGAGCGCCGCAGATTCTCGCGCACCACCCTGTGTACGCCCTCGTTGGTGTAGCCGACATGGCAGGAAACCTGCCGGAGCGTCGCCTTCCTGGTCCGGAAGGAGAAGAAAGTCGGCTCGGCGTCCCCCTTCTGCTCCTCGAACTCCCCGTAGTCGATGGTGCGCCCGTCCAACCGCGGCGGCGTACCCGTCTTCAACCGGCCCATGCGGAACCCCACCCCCTTCAGCCACTCGGCCAGCCGAATCGATGGCGCCTCCCCCATCCTGCCGGCAGCGCTCCGCTCCTCCCCGATATGGGTCAAGCCTCTGAGGAAGGTGCCCGTGGTGATCACAACGGCCGATGCGCCGACCATGGTCCCGTCGGCCAACTCGACACCCCGTGCCTCCCCCTGCTCGAGAACCACTCCGGTTACCTCCGATTGACATAGTAATAGACCGGGAAGCGACTCGATAGTCTCTCGCATCTTACTGCGGTATTTCGCTTTATCAGATTGGCAACGCGGCGCCTGCACCGCCGGGCCGCGGCTGCCGTTGAGCAGCCGAAATTGTATCCCGGTCTTATCCGCGATCTCCCCCATGATCCCGCCCAGGGCGTCGATCTCGCGCACCAGGTGGCCTTTTGCGATCCCGCCGATCGCCGGATTGCAGGACATCTGTGCAATCAAGGCGAGGTCGAACGTGAAAAGCGCGGTCCTGGCCCCCATCCGGGCGGCGGCCCAGGCGGCTTCGCACCCGGCATGCCCCCCACCCACGACGATGACATCGAACGACTCACGGAACTTCATTATTGATCTTGGACCAGGAGCGAGAATCCCAACACCAGAATCTGTCCGGCTCACTTGCCGATGCAAAAACGGCTGAAGATTTCGCCGAGCACCTCTTCCACGCTGGTTGCGCCGGTGATCTCACCGAGCTTCTGCAGGCCCCGATGCAGATCCGCCAGCACGAATTCCTCCGACAAACCGCCGCGCAGGGCTCCGGCCGCCGCAGCCAGCTGCTGCCGAGCTCCTTCCAGGCACTGACAGTGCCGCAGATTGGTCACCAGCAGGCCGTCGTGCCCGCGCCCCGCATCCCCGAAAAAATGCCGTTGAATCGCAGTGCGCAGCGCATCGAGGCCCGCGCCGGTGAGTGCAGAAACCTCCACGCACGGCCCGAGCGCTGCATACTCTTCCCTCTGCGGCCCCGCCCACATCGACGGCAGATCCGACTTGTTCAGCGCCACCAGGCACGACCGCGGTCGCAGACGCTCCTGCAGGCGCTCATCTTCCCGGCACCAGGGACGGCTGGTGTCCACAACGACCAGAAGCGCGTCGGCATCCGACATCACGCGCAGGCTGCGGTCGACGCCGATCTGCTCGATCACGTCAAGACCGTCCCGTAGCCCTGCAGTATCGACGAGCCGCACCGCGATCCCCCCGATGTCGACAAACTCCGATACCAGGTCGCGGGTGGTGCCCGGCATCTCGGTGACGATCGAACGATCCTCGGCCAGCAGGGCGTTGAAGAGGCTGCTCTTGCCCACATTCGGCCGGCCGATAATCGCCAGGCCGAAACCGTCGCGTACAATCCTGCCGCGCTGGTACGATCCGACCCACCGCGACAGTTCCTGCAGAATTCGCTCGAGCTTGGCCGCCAGCAGAGCGCGCGACTCGACCTCCAGGTCCTGTTCCACAAACTCCACGGCAGTTTCCAGATTGACGATGACATCCGTCAGTTGCCGCCGGACCGGCTCGAGTTGCTGCGAAAGTCCGCCCGAGCGCTGCCGCGAAGCCACCTGCAGCTGATATCGGGTGTTGGCTTCGATCACATCGCGCACCGCTTCCGCCTGGGCGAGATCCATGCGTCCATGCGCGAATGCCCGGAGCGTGAACTCGCCCGGCTCCGCCAGCCGGGCGCCTTCGGAGCACAGAAGCTCGAGCAGCTGCGCGACCACCACGGGACTTCCATGGGTGGACATCTCGGCGACATCTTCGCCGGTGTAGGAGTGGGGTGAGCGAAAGCAGGTAACCAGTGCCTCATCCAGCTCGCCGCCGGTGCCCGGATCGAGAATGCGCCCGAGAACCGCTCGCCGCGCAGGCATTTCCGGATGCGCGTGGGCCGGCGTGAACACTTGTCCGAGGATCCGGAAGCATCGGGGGCCGCTCAGCCGCACCACCGCAATCCCTGAGCGCCCCGGTGCCGAGGAGAGAGCGCATATGGTGTCACTCAGATCGACCATTGCTTCCGCGGCGCTCCGTCGCGCCGCGGCCTCTTTAGTCCGCAGGATAGATGGTAATGTTGCGATTGTCCCCCTCACCATCGCTCTGTGAGCGCACCCCTTCGATCGGGGCCAACGCCAGATGCACGATTCTGCGTTCCCGCGGGATCATGGGTTGAAGACTGAGGGGACGGCGCTCTGCGATCACTTTCTGCGACGCTATCTGGGCCAGCAGCTTCAGTTCCGCTTCCCTGTGCCTCCGGTAGTCGTCGGAGTCGAGGATGATGGTGGCGATCTTCTCGTCCTTTCCCGTACGGAACGCCTTGTTCAGGACATATTCGATGTTGTTGAGCACAGCGGCCGTGTTCGAGAGCAGAATCGGGCGATCCGGACCTGAAAGGTTCACGATCACGACCGGCCCATCCTCCCGCGCATCGATGTCGAGCGTCAAATGGAGTCGATCGATCAGCTCGCGGCAGAAGCGCGCGACGGTTTCCCCTGCGTTTTCCGCGGCGGCGCCATCAGCTTTTTGACTTGCGTACTGATCCTTTGTCACCTACCCACCTTTCCGCAACCTTCTGGAATGCGATTTGAAAAACGTTACTACACAGAAAGTAGAGGTTCAAGCCGCTGGAGACATTCAGGAAGAAGAAGGTGAAGACCACAGGCATGAGCAACATCATCTTCGCCTGCGTCGGATCCGTCCCGGGCGCCATCGGCGTCATCTTCTGCGAGATCAGCATCGTGATCCCCATGACAATCGGAAGGATGTAGTAGGGGTCTTTGGCCGAAAGATCGTGCAGCCAGCCGACAAAGGGAGCCTGGCGCAGTTCAATCGAGATCGACAGCAGGCGATAAAAGGCAAACAGCAGCGGCATCTGCAAGATAAGAGGCAGACAACCCCCCAACGGGTTGACCTTGTGCTCTTTGTAGAGCGCCATGACTTCCTGGTTCATCTCGGCGCGTTTCGGGTCGGTTTTCTTGTAGCGCTTGTACCTCTCCTGGATATCCTTGATCTTCGGCTGCAGCACCTGCATCTTCTTCATCGAAACCATCTGCTTCAGGCGGAGAGGGAACAGAACCAGCGTCAAGGCGAAAGTCAGCAGGATAATGGCCATCCCGTAATTCTTCGTGTACTGGTTGATGAACCGCAGCGCCAGAAACAGAGGCTTGACGATGATGCCGAGATAGGTACCGTAATCAATGACCCCCGAAAGGTCCGCGCCCGGCACCGCGGCAAGGTGGGACTGAATCTTCGGCCCGAGATAGATCCGGTACACCGCGCTGCCGTCTGCCGGAACGGTCATGCGGAGCAGGTTGCGCGTCAGCGCCTCGCCGCCCAGCCCGACCGCTTGCACGGGCCTGCGCTGGATCTCGAAAGCCGCCACGGGCTGCGCGGGAACGGCAATCTCAGCAAAGTACTGCATGTCCAGTCCGAACCAGCGCACGTCCCCCGCGATTTGCTTTACCTCGTTCTCGTCCTTCGGCGCCGCGTCGCGCTGGATCCCGCCGCCGAGATCCGAAACCGCCATCAGGTTCAGCGAGGGGTTAAGCAGATGCTCCGGCTCGGGTCCGATGTCCTGACCGAGGAGGATCCGCCCCCGCAGCGGCTGGGTCCCGCGCTGGAACGTGGTTGACAAACTGACCAGATAGTTTGCGGCATCAAACCGGAAGCGCTTTTCGACGGCCAGGTCGCCGCGCCGCAGCCGCATCACAACCGTGGCGGGCGCCGTCAGCACCGCCCCGGCCTTCTTCCCGTCGACGATCTCCACGGAATAGTTTTGCTGGTTTGCCGACGCCGTCAACGACGGGTCGTCAAAAGTCAGCGATCCCGGATAGGGCCGCTCCTCCATATGAGCGGCCGGGATCATGTCGAACAATTCCCCCTTGGCCGTCTTGTATTGCTTCAGCTGCCAGCCTGTCAGAACGCCTCCCCGATTGTCCAGCACCGCACGGTAGAGGCTGCATTCGACGACAATCTGCCGTCCGGGAACCTCTTCCTCGGCAGGAAAAGCTGCCGCGGGTTCAGCCGCCGGCACCGCTTGCGGCGGAGGCTGCGGAGGCTGCGGTGGAGGTACCGGGGCCGGTCGGGTGATGGGCGCTGTTTCCTTGACCGGCGGCGGCTCCAGAAAATACTTGAACGCGAGCAGGACCGCGATGGATAAGGCGATAGCAGCTACAACTCGTTTTTCCATGTCTCAGCTCAGGGAGGTCACGGCACCGGATCAAAGCCGCCGGCAGAAAAGGGATGGCACCTCAGCAACCGCCGCAGGCCCAGAGTCAGTCCCCGGATAACTCCTTTCTTTTCAATCGCTTGATACATATACAATGAGCACGTAGGCTCGAACCTGCATGACGGAGGAAGCAGGATTGAGATGTAGCGCTTATAAGCGCGCAGGAGCCAGAGTATGACGTTCTTCATACATGCCTCTCCGCCCGTCCGGCTGGCTGCTCGTGAGCGCCCTGCTCTACCTCTTCACCGGCAGATTCTTCGTGCAGCGGAAAGGAACTCCTCGCGCAACGCAGCGTAGGCAACCGATGCGCACTCGCGCTTCGCATTCACGACGAGATCAAGATGGCAAGGAATATCGGCAGAAAACCTGCGGAAGATCTCCCGGAATAGACGTTTGACGCGATTTCGTACGACCGCGCCGCCGACCTTGCGCGAGACCGTGAGCCCCAGCCGATGAAAGCCCAGGCCATTGGGCCGTCCGAAAAGCACGAACTTCCCCGCATCGAGCCTCCGGCCGGTGTGGTAAAGAGACCGGAAATCCGAGCTTCTGACAATTCTCTGCCGCCAGGGGAACCTCTCGTCTGCTTTGCTAACCACTCACGCTCAGCCTCTTCCGACCTTTGGCTCGCCTTCTGCTCAAAACCAGCCTGCCGCCCTTGGTCGCCATCCTGGC
The DNA here is from genome assembly GCA_020072565.1 of Terriglobia bacterium. Classification (NCBI taxonomy): domain Bacteria; kingdom Pseudomonadati; phylum Acidobacteriota; class Terriglobia; species Terriglobia bacterium. The sequence goes on along the minus strand of JAIQGI010000001.1, from coordinate 128,285 downwards.
CCGAAACCCATGGGTTTTTTTGCGCTTGCTGTTGTTGGGCTGGAACGTCCTCTTCATGATCTATGTGTCTCCGGCGGATAGTTTTCAAAAGCACAGATTTTACAGGCGATAGCGTCCAAAAGCAAGATGCTTGTGGATTCGCTGGATCCGCAGCGGAAAAGCCGGCTGCGGCGTTCACGAGCTCGAACCGAAGACTCTGGCGAAGACCGTGTCGACGTGCCTGAGTTGAAGCTCCGGACTTACGACCGCGCCGATCTCCCTGGCGGAGAGTACGCGCGAGATGTCGGGATCCCCCTGCAAAACCGTGAGAAAATCCTTGTCCTCGTTCCAGACCCGCATCGAGCAACGCTGCACCCAGACATAAGCTTCCTCGCGGGAAATCCCCTTCCTGGTCAGATCCAGGAGCAGCCGGCCGGAATAGGCCAAACCCCGTGTCTGCTCCATGTTCCTCAGCATCCGCTCGGGATAGACGAGCAGCCCCATCACCAGCCGGGTCAGCGAGCGGAGCATGTAGCAGACCAGGCCGGTGGCATCCGGCAGGATCACGCGCTCGGCCGAAGAGTGTGAGATGTCGCGTTCATGCCACAGGGGCACGTCTTCCAAAGCCGTCACCACGTAGCCCCGCAGCAGCCGCGACAGGCCGCAAATCTGCTCGCATTTCACCGGGTTCCGCTTGTGCGGCATCGCGGAAGACCCCTTTTGCCCGGCGGCAAATGGCTCCTCGACTTCGCGGACCTCCGTGCGCTGCAGATGCCGGATCTCCGTGGCAAACTTGTCCAGCGAGGCTCCGATGATGGCGAGCGTGGCAATGTATTCGGCATGCCGGTCGCGCTGCAGCGTCTGCGTCGACGCCGGTGCGGCCTGAAGTCCCAGGCGCCGGCAGACCGTCTCTTCGACGTCGGGATCCAGGTGGGCGAACGTTCCGACGGCCCCGGAGATCTTTCCCACCCGCAGGATTTCTGCGGCCCGGCACATGCGCTCGCGATTGCGGCGCATCTCGTCGTACCAGACCGCAAGCTTCAGGCCGAAGGTGGTCACTTCGGCATGAATCCCGTGCGTGCGCCCCATCATCGGGGTGTGCCGGTGCTCTTCTGCGCGTGCCTTGACGGCGGCCATGAACTCATCGATGGCGGCGAGAATCAGCTCGTTGACCGACAGCAACTGCAGGCCCTGGGCCGTGTCGACGACATCGGTGGACGTCAATCCCCAGTGGATGTAGCGCGAGTCCGTACCGACATGCTCGGCCACGCTCGTCGTGAATGCAATCAGATCGTGATGGGTCACCTGCTCGAGTTCCACGATGCGCGCGAGCGAGAAATCGGCCTTTTCGAGGATCCGGGCGAGGGACTCGTGAGGAATCCAGCCTTTTTCCGCCAGAACCTTGCACACCTCCAACTCGACGCGCAGCCAGGTGCGGAACTTGTTTTCATCGGACCATATCTCCGCCACGTCTTTCGGGAAATATCGATCGATCATCTGCGCTCTTCCTTCAGAGAGGTTCAGCAATCACACAAGTGAGGAGTCATGAGAGACAAGTCCTGCACACTCATGACTCCTCACTCATGACACATCACTAGAATCGGTAGGTCGCGCTCACACGGTCGGGGCGGCCCAATTCCAGTTTCGTTTGCGAGGAAAGGAAGCTTGACCGTTCCTCCAGTGCTCTGCGTGCGGACAGCAACGCCAGTTCCGGCAGGTTATTCTTCTCGCTCAGGTGGGCCAGGACCACATGCCTCGCCCTGCCGTCGAATCCCTTCAGCAGGTATTCCGCTACCAGGTCATTGGACAGGTGGCCGCGCCGGCTCATGACGCGCTGCTTCAACGCCCAGGGGTAGGGTCCTACCTTGAGCATGTGGATGTCATGGTTCGACTCCAGCACGATCGCGTCGCATCCTCTCAGGCGTTCCACCACCAGGTTTGAGACGTAACCCAGGTCAAGAACGATGGCTATCTTCACTCCGTCTTTCTCGATGCAGAAAGCGATTGGGTCCGCGGCATCATGGGGCACGGCAAACGGCGTGAACAGCACGCCGCAGACTTCAAACACGCAACCGGACTCGATGCGCCGGCGCTTGCTGTCGGCGAGTGCCATACCGGCCGCTGTGTAAGCCCCGTCGGTGATGAAGACGGGGACTTCGAGGTGTTTGGCAAGCGGCGCGATGCCCCGGCAGTGGTCCCCGTGCTCGTGCGACACCACGATGGCAGAGATGTGCTGCGGGCTCAGTCTGCACTCCGCAAGACGGCGCACCGTTTCCCGGCCGCTGAGGCCGACGTCTACCAGGATGTGCGTGTTTCCGTCACTTACCAGCGTGGCGTTGCCTGAACTCCCGCTGCCGAGCAGAGTAAAGCTTAAGGCCATGGCGTCATATTCTCAGGTTTACCGACTCGAGTGATCTGCCGTTGCTGTTTCCCAAGGCTGCCACCGTCAAAGATGAACCAAATATCTCCCGCGCCAGGCGGCGCATGTCCGTGCGCCGCACACGGTCGATTCGATCCAGAATCTCGCCCAGCGTGTAAAAGCGTCCGAAGTCGATCTGCTGCTGGGCCAGGTATGTCATGCGACTGCTCGAACTTTCCAGGCTCAGCGTCAGCGATCCCTTGAGGCACTCTTTGGCCCGTTCCAGCTCTTCGAGTGAAACGAGCTCATCCCGCAGCTTCCTGAACTCCTTCAAAACCAGCTTTCCTACCGTCAGCGCAGTCTTGGGGGCGGTAGCGGCGCAGACGACCAGAGTCCCGGCATCCCGGTACAGGTTCAAGATCGAATCAATGGCATAGACCAGTCCCCGTTTCTCGCGGATGTTCTGGAAAAGGCGCGAACTCATGCCGCCACCCAGGATGTTGCTCAACAGGTGAGCGCAGAACCGGTCCTCCGATATGCGGGGGGGACAGGGCACGCCGATGCAGAGGTGCGTCTGTTCCAGGTTCGGCTTGTAGCGGATGGAGCGCGCCGACTGCGGAACGGGCGGAGGCCCGGGATGGCTTTCGATTCCGGCCGGCAAGTCGGAAAAGCAGCGCTCGGCGAGCTCCTGGACTTCCCGGTGCCGGATGTTGCCGGCCACGGAAATCACCGTGTTGCGCGCGGCGTGGTAGGTGCGCCGGAAGTATTCCATCACCTGCTTGCGCCCGATGCCCGCGACCGACCCTCTGGTGCCGACGATAGGCCGGCCCAGCGGATGCCCCTGCCAGAAACTCTCAAGGAAAATGTCATGGATCAGCTCCTGCGGAGAGTCCTCCACGGTGCTGATCTCTTCGAAGATGACGTTGCGCTCGTGCTCAATTTCGGCGGCTGGGAAAGTCGGATTCAGTACGATATCCGACAGCAGCTCGAAGGCCAGCGGCAGGTGGGAATCGAGAATTCTGGCATAGAAGCCGACATATTCCTTGTCGGTAAAGGCGTCGAGTTGGCCGCCGACGGAATCGATCGCCTTGGCGATATCAGCCGCCGTGCGTGATTTCGTCCCTTTGAAAAGAAGGTGCTCGATGAAATGTGAGATCCCGCAGACCCGGGGATCTTCAAAGCGGGAGCCGCATCTTACCCAGACACCGATCGTCACGGAGCGGAGATGAGGCATCACCTCGCTGGCAACCACGAGGCCGTTCTTCATCTCCTTCTTCTGGACATCCATTCGAGCCCCGGGATCATTTGTCATCTGCGCCAAAGTATTACTACCACAGCACTGCCCGCGTCGCAACCGACTCCGAAGTTCGGGCAGGGGCGTTACAGGATTTCGATCTGGCTTTCCAGGGTGCAGGTGCGCCGGCTGATGAGGTCAGTGATTCGGACTGCCACGCGATACTTGCCCGGACGGAGGTCGGCAAGCGCGATGCCCTTGCTTATGGCCATCGTGTGTCCATCCGGAAAGTGAGACTCGGATTCCGGACCGATCGGAATCCTGGTCCCATCCGGGGATTCCAGCAGGTAAGAGACCTCAACGCTGGGCTTGCCCGTGACCGCGTCCAGATCGAGGTCATACACTTCCAGATACAGACCGAGGTTGTACCTGCGTGGGTAGGTTGCTTTCAGATTGGGGATCACCTTCAGAGGCCCAAGAACGAACTCTTGGCCGCGGCTGCTTTGGGGAGCCGGCTGGATGACGTCCGCGCAGATCAAGGAGCTGGTGTTGAGTCCACCTTCGCTTGACTGCGGTATCCAAAAGCTCGACACCTGGCTTCCCATTTTTCCCGAATTCACGTCCTTCAAAAGCAGACTCAGCTTGTACCGCCCGGCCGTCAACGGGATGATGACCTGGTGGTAGGTGCGCTGCTTCAGGAGTTCCGGCAGGGGAGTGTTCCCGGTTTGGGATTTGAAGCTGTCATCGAGCTGATAGATGGTCTCTCCGTTAATGTTCGTCACCGCCGCATATAACTGGATCTCCGCCTCGAAGTAGCCTCCTATCCCGACGTACGTCAGACGATCGTTCGAAACCACGACGGTAACGGGTACGGCACAAAGGTCGGGAGACATACGAACAAAAGCCGTGCTCGAGTCGAAAGGCAGCGCATTGTAGGTGACCTTGGCCCGGATTTCTTCTCTCAACTTCGGAAATTTGAGCGCGGGCGGCGACTGCAGTTTGGCGTACACGTTCAGGCGCTCGAACGGCATCTCTTGGGCACGAGGCGCCACGCGCTGCAGCGGCTGCTCACCGCGACGCCAGTAGAAAACATCCTTCTTGTTCGGATCAGTCTCGAGAACGTAGAGACCGGTGCCCGTGCGATCCACGAACTCAATCGTCACTTCCTGCCCGATTCCATCGATGTAGTCGTATTCCCAGATTTCGAAGGGATAGGTGGTGATGGTATCGCCCCCCATGCTGGGAGGCTTTTCATAGCGCCCCCCCATGGGATGAGCGTCGCGGCGGTTGGGGGGTCCGTAGAGGATGTAGATGCGGCCCCGGTCTGTTCTCCAGCCCGGAATCCCTGCCTGGAAATTTTCGTTGGCGTAAGCCGCACGACGGTAAAACTCAGCTTGGAACTCTCCGCGCCTTTCCGTGCTGGCGTCGCGCCGTTTCCAGAACTCTTCGATAAAATGTTCCCGCTCTTCCTCAGTCGTCAGGTGCTGATAAACCTGGCGTTCTTCCTCGGTAATGAGGTATTGAACCTCGGTCTGCAGCCAGTCCTTTATCTTTTCGGGCTTTGGCGCCTTCTGCTGGATGGCTGCAGGAAAGAGGAGCAGGACAAAGACAGGAACGGAAATCACAAACTGAAAAGGCATTCGAGATGTCACCCCGATCGATCCCTTGGGGTGTATCCCGCTTTCCGGGGCGCCTTTTCCGAATCCTATTTTCGGAACCAAGGCGGTAGCAAGCTACCGCACTCCAAGGATTGGCAGTGGCGCGGGGGCTGTATCCCGCGCCACTGCTGCGAGCATGTTAACCCAACTTCGCTAGAAGGTGAAGCGCACACCCAGCTGCGCCTGGAACGGCGCTGCGCCTTCAATACCATAGGTACCCGTCGCCGGGCCCTGGGTTACCATGGCATTGGTTGCGCGCATGTTGCCGTTGAAATTCCTTCCGAAGTTGGTGCGGTTCGTCATATTGAACGCTTCGAAATGGAAAGCGAGGTTCATCCCCTCGCGGAGCTTCCCCAGGCTGAAGATCCTTGACACACGCAAATCGGTCGTGAAGAATCTTCCGGAGACAAAGTTGCCGTCCAGATCATACCCTCCGCGCTGGCCGTTGCGCGAGACGTTCTGCGGGCAGGTACGGCCGTTGGGCGACACGAAACCCGGAACACAATTATCATTGGTTGTCCCGTCCTTATTGGTGTCCTGTCCCGAAGTCAGGGCGTAGGGCCGGGCAGACGCGATGCGAACGATGGGTGAAAGCTCAAAACCCGCAGGGAGCTGGATGACGCCGGACCAAACGAAGCTGTGCCGTTCGTCCCGGACCGTGGGAATGTAGTCGTTCGCGGCCAGGTAATTCGTCTGGTCGAGAGCAGTGCCGCCGAATTCTCCGGCCAGCCCTCCGTAACCTCGCGCCTTTGACAGGGTGTAAGAGGTCTGGAAGGTCAGCCGGTGAGAGAAGCGCTTGCGAATGACGATGTTGAGACCGTCATAACGCGACCGGTTTACGGATGCTGTGTTATTGACAGCAGCCAACCGGTTTGACGCCAGGCCCGCTGCGACGAAAGCAGCGGCAAGGATACGCGGGTTGGAGCCAGTGGGATCTATCCTGTAATTGAGCTGGATCGTCCGGTTTTCATGGATGTTCAAGAGGTGGGTGAAATCGCCCTCCAACACGAAGTCCTTGGCGAACTGCTGCGAGAAACCGATATTAAACTGCTGCGAAAACGGGCTCACATAGTTGGGATCGACCAGGCGCCCGGTTGAGCCGTTGGGAATATCGGTCAACCCTTTTGTCGGAATCGGGGGAAGCGGGGTTGTATTCACTATCCAGGTGGGCATGTCCCCCTTGCCGATGGCCGTGTTTTGCAGATTGGTCACTGTTCCGAACACGGTCGGGTTGCTCTGCTGCATCGCGAACAAGTTGATGTTGTTGAACAGCTGGTCGTAATACATGCCGTAACCGCCGCGGATCACGGTCTTGCCATTGCCTATTGGATCCAAGGCAAAGCCGATGCGCGGGGCGAAGTTGTTGAGGTCGTCCGTAGGCAGCCTGCCCTTGAATCCATTGGTCAGCGGATTGTCGATTTTTGAGACGGCGAGAAGCGAGCGGTCGTTGGCCAGGATGCCGCCGGCTGAGACGATGCCCAGATCGACATCGTAGCGAATGCCCAGGTTGAGGGTCAGCTTGCGGTTGACCTTCCAGTCATCCTGCACATACCCGCCGACGAAGTTGTTCCAGTTCTGATACGTGTACCGGGAATCCACGAACGGACTGGTTTCAGCGAGGGCTTGAACAATCCCTGGTGTGCTGAAGCCTTGTTCGTACTTCACCTTGTCCGTCAGGATGGTGGTAGGGTTGTCGAAGAAGGTAAGGGACGGGACGGGCGTGTACCCGAAAAACCCGCCCAGCCATGGCTCCGTCACCCAATCGACGCCAAACCTCAATCCATGGCTCCCCCTGTTCCACATCAGGGAATCCTTGAACTGCCATTTCTTCTGGAAGGTCTGCTGGGGCACGTTGCCGTTGGTTCCAAATCCTAAGAGTCCTGTAAATATCACGGTTACAGGCGAGTAGTTGTCCGTGTCGATCAGATTGTTCCAGTACGAATGGCCCCAAACAAACTGATTGAGCAGTCTGGGGCTTATCAGCGAGTTCCAGACCATCGACATGAGATAGTTTCTGTTGGTATTGAAGTTTGTGCTCGTCAGATCCGTAGGCGCCTGGTCATTCTCGTTCCGATCCTTGCTGTTGTTCCATGAGAGATAGACGTTATTTTTCGAGTTGATGATCCAGTCCGCACGCGCCGTAAACATGGTGCGTTTGTAAGGCGTAGGCAGCTGTGCGGCCGGACCTGGAGACGCCCCATAAATGTTGATCTTGGCATCGACCAGCGCCTGCAGTTCTGCCAGCGTGTTCTTGTCGATGATGGTGAACTGGCTTTCCTGAAAGCGATCAATTGTGAAGAAAAAGAATGCTTTCTCCCGCTTGATCGGGCCGCCAAAGGAGCCGCCGTACTGCCAGCGTCGGAAGCCCGGTTTGTCGACATTATTCTTTTTGGACCAGTAGTCGTTGGCATTGAAGATCTTGTCACGTGCGAACGTGAACCAGGTTCCGTGGAAGTCGTTCGATCCCGACTTGGTCACGATCGAGAGCAAGCCACCCTGCGAACGGCCATCGGCGGCGGAGAACCTCTGCGTCTTAAGGGCAAACTCCTGTACCCCGTCCAGCGCGATGTTCTGCACGTAGCCTCCGACCGAGTTGTCCTTGTTCTCGATGCCGTCGACCGTGGTTTCCATGTTGCGGCCGCCGGCGCCTGCCACCGAAATCGCGCCGATGCGGGTCTTGGTCGGATCCCACGAGGTCGCGGGGCGCGCGCCCGGCAGCAACGTTGCCAGTGCCGAGAAATTCCGGGCATTGAGGGGCAAGCTCTGCACCTGACGGGTCTCGATCACGCCCCCAATGTCGGTCCTGGTGGTTTCAACGAGCGGAGCCACCTCCGAAACCGTGATCGTAGTCTGCGCGCCGGCCGGCTGGAGCGTTACATTGACATCTGTCGTGCGGCCGACATTGACGACCACGCTCTTCACTTCAAAGGCGGTGAAACCGGTCATCTCCGCCTTAAACGAATAGTTCCCCGGGACCAGGCCCGGGAAGCGGTAAACGCCCGCACTTTCAGAAACCACGACCATCTCAAACCCGGTCGCCAGATTCTTGATCGTCATGGTCACGCCGGGAACAACGGCACCAGACTTGTCGGTAACCGTTCCCTGAATTTGACCCTTCTCGCCGCCCTGTCCAAACATCATCGGGACGGCTATCAGCGAGGCAAGCAAGATTAAACAAACCACACGGGCTTTAATCATCCAAAACCTCCCCATTCAAAGGTGCGCAACTAGTTAAACTCCGGAGACCAGGATCAAGGATCCCTGCCTCCAAAATTGCTTCAAGAGACACCAAAACCTGAGTCCCTCTTTGTCTTTTAAGAATGAATAAAACTCGTGACAGGCAATATGGCCGAGCCCGGACTCAGGGGTACATCAGGGGCGTTGGATGATCATCTCGAAAAGGATCCGGCGGGAACCCCTGGACAACCTCATACTCGGCGCGCCGCGCGCGAAAACACGCGACCTGTTTCCGTTAGTCCTGTCCCCTTCTAACGAGATTTCATTTGAATTGAGATATAGTTGAACATCCCCTGTGAACGCAAGCAAAATATTATAAGTTTTTAAGAATGGCGACAGCCGATCCTCACAACTAACCGGGGCCACTGCGAATGGTGGTGGCCTCCGGGCGTGACGCCCGTGGCCGAAGGTGGTATGGTTTTCGGGTGGATGTCGAAAATGGGAGGAAGGAGAACCTGATCGGCACCTCGCTCGCGGAGATCGAGATGCTTGCCTCAGAGCTAGGGGAGCCGGGCTTTCGCGGCCGGCAGATCTATGCCGGCCTCTACCGGCGCCGGTTGCATGATTGGGGCCTCTTTACTGATCTCGGCAAGCAGCTCCGCGACAAGCTCGCTGGACGTTGCATCATCGCTTATCCCGATGCGGTCAAGGTGTTTCAATCCTCCGACGGCACACGCCGCTATCTGTTTGAAGTTTCCGCCGGGCACAGAGTCGAGTCCGCCTTCATTCCCGAAGAAAAGCGCGACACCTTCTGCATCTCCACGCAAGTCGGGTGCGCCGTGGAGTGCCTCTTCTGCGTTACAGGGAGGCTGCCCATGCGCCGCAACCTCTCCGCCGGTGAAATCATCGGGCAGGTTCTGGCCTTGGAGGCAGACCGGCAGACCGACTTGAAGCGGCTGAACATAGTGATTATGGGGATGGGGGAGCCGTTGCTCAACTACGACAACGTCATGAAGGCGCTCCGACTCATGACCGATCCGCTGGGAATGTCCATTTCCACGCGCCGCATCACTCTCTCGACATCGGGCATCGTGCCCGGGCTGGAGCGCCTGGCTCAGGAAGATCTCATCCCCAACCTGGCCATCTCGCTCAATGCAACCACCGACGCCGTGCGGAACGTGCTCATCCCGATCAATCGCAAGTGGAACATCGCGGCTCTCCTCGAAGCCTGTCGCAGGTTTCCCCTCGAACCCCGCCGCCGCATTACCTTCGAATATGTCCTGATCGAAGGGGTCAACGACACGCCGGAAGATGCGCTCCGGCTGGTGCAGCTGCTCAAAGGTCTGAAGAAAAAGATCAACTTGATCCCTCTGAATGCGGATCCCTGGGTGCCGCTGAAGGCTCCCGGGGAAGAGCGCGTGCTGGCTTTTCAGGACCTACTTCACCAACACCACCTCACCGCCTACATCCGCCGGCCGAGGGGCGGCGATGTCTCGGCGGCGTGCGGCATGCTTGCCGGCAGGGACTATCCAAAAGGGGACGACACCCACCTGCCGCCTAAGCCTGCGCAGCTGGCGTAGCCGGTTCCGGGAATAATAGTGAGAAGCAAAAGCTAGGCAGAGGACCCAAAAGGAAGCAGAGAGCGCAGAGAGTGCGGAACCGAGGCTCTCAAGGCTCTGCGCTGAGCTTTAGAGTGCGGAGTTAGCGCGGAAGGGCGCTACGATCAGGGTCTCTTACTGTTCGAGGATGACGAGCGCGACGGCGCTATCTTCGGAATGAGAGAGGCTGAGGTGGATTGCGCCGGCGCCCAGTGCCTTGCTGACTTCTTCCGCGCGGCCGCTCAGCCCAAGCCGGGGAGCCCCGCCGTCCTCTCTGAGAACCTCAACATTGAGCCAGGTCACACCCTGGGCCCAGCCGGTTCCCAGCGCCTTGAAGAGCGCCTCCTTGGCGGCGAAGCGAGCCGCGTAGTAAGGAGCGGGATCACGGTGGGCACGGCAGTACGCCTGCTCAGCGGCGGTGAAGACGCGCCGGACGAAGCGATCGCCTTGCCTCTCCAGGGCGCGGCGCAGGCGCCGGATGTCGACAATATCGATGCCGATGCCGACAATCATCATACCCTCCCAGGACCGGATTGACACAGCCCCTCCGGCCGATCCACTATTCCCGTCATGCAGATGAATGGCTTCGTCCTACGCCAGACAGCAGGAGTCCCCTATTACACCTGCGCGGCCCTCGAACGAGACCCCGGTCTGCGTCACGGGTTCTCCACGCGCTGCGGCGGCGTGAGCCCTGCCCCGGAAGGGGCGTTGAATCTCGGACACGTCGCCTGGGACGCATCCGCCAACGTAACGGAAAACCGGCGCCGGTTCCTTTCAGCGCTTAATCTCGCACCCGAGTGCCTGGCGACTGTGGCCCAGATTCACTCCGCCGAGTTTCATATCATAAAAACCCGGGCTCACCAATGGAATCCACGAAACCGGGGAGATGCGCTCATTACCAGTGAGAAGGGCGTTGCGCTGGCCGTTCAGGTGGCCGATTGTTTTCCGGTGCTGATCTCCGATCCGATCGCAGGGATCATCGCGGCAGTACATGCCGGATGGCGCGGAACTCTCGCCCGCATTTTGCGCCGTACTCTGGAAGGCATGCGGGACCACCTCGGCGCCGAACCGGCCCGCGCAGTGGCAGCAATCGGTCCGGGCATCCGCGCCTGTTGCCTCGAGGTCGGTTCTGATGTGGCTTCTTCTTTCGAGTCCGCCTTTCCCGGCGTGCACCTCTGCAGCCCGCGTACGAAAAAGCCGGGAAAGTATCTCCTCGATTTGCTTCAGGCTCTCAAGATCCAACTGTCGGAAGCGGGCGTCCCCGGGGAAAATGTTTTCGATCTGGGCCAGTGCACGCGCTGCCATCCGCAAGAGTTCTTCTCATACCGGGCAGACGGAGCCCGCGCCGGCAGAATGATGGGAGTCATCTGCAGGGTCGCACAGGCGGGCTAAATCCCAATTCAACCTCGGCTACCTTCTCCCCATCTGAGTCTTCGCATCACCGCGGTTACACGAAGGCAGCCTTGGTTCCTTCCGGCAAAACCTCACCGATACGGATATGAATCAGGCGGTTTGCCGGTATTGCGGGCCCCGTAATCCTGGCGTGGATGTAGTTGTCGGTCAACGCGACCGACTCCCCCAATTGTTCCGCTTTCGCGAGGCTGATGGCGGGCAAGACCTTTCCGACAAACCGCTGCCGGAAGGCGAGATTCCTGGCCATGGAGAGCTCGCGCAGGATCTCGCAGCGTTCGTGCAGCACGCCCGGGGGCACCTCCCCCGGCAGGAAGGAAGCTTCCGTTCCTGGGCGCGCGGAAAACGGGAAGACATGCAGATAAGTGAGTGGCGATTGGCGGACGAGTTCGCAGGTCGCTTCGAAATCGTCCACCGTCTCTCCTGGAAACCCGACGAGCACGTCCGTACCCAGCCCCACCGTCGGCAGGCTCGAATGGATGTATTGGAGCAGATCGAGGAAATCTGCGGCCCTGTAAGGCCGGCGCATGAGCCGCAGGATGCGATCGCTGCCGCTTTGCAGCGGAATGTGAAAGTGGGGTGCGAACGCAGGGTATTGAGCGGCCAGGGCCACGATGCCACGATCAAAGCGCATGGGTTCGATGCTGCTGAGCCGCAGCCGACCCAGGCCGGGGACCTCGAGGATGCGCTGCAGCAAGTCGGTCAGCCGTATCGGTTGCGACAGCTTGCGCCCGTACGATCCCAAGTGGACTCCGGTCAGCACAATTTCCTGGTAGCCGTGATCCACCAGACGCCGGATCGCCGCAAGTATGTCCTCTGGGAGGGCGCTGCGCCCCGGACCGCGCACAGAAGGCACGATGCAATAGGTGCAGCGCGCGTCGCAACCGTCCTGAAGCTTGAGGAACGGGCGCGTCTTACCGCCAATGTGCGACGCGCCGTCGATCAGGCAGTCGCGCGCCGCGTCGATCGGCGTCCTGATGATTCTGCCGCCGGGCCCGGCCTCCGAGCGCCAGACTTCAGCCAACCGGATCCTGTCGGCGTTGCCGAGGACCAGGTTGACCCCGGGAATAGCCGCCAGCGTCTCCGGGTCACGCTCGGCATAGCAGCCGGCAATAACGATCCTGGCACCGGGATTCTCCCGGTGAAGCCGCCGAACGGTCTGGCGTACCTGTTGGTCCGCGCGCCGCGTGACGGTGCACGAATTGACCACGATCAGGTCGGCATCCCTGTGGTCGTCCGACTCACGAAGCGAGCCCTCACAGAGGCGCGCGCGCATCTCAGCACTGTCGGCCTGGTTGCAGCGGCATCCGAAGGTACAGAGGAAGAATTTTGCACTGCTTTCCATATAGACAATGGCGCATTCGCAATGAAGTTCCTGGCGTATGGGAGCTTGCTATCGCCTTCGTGTGGAGTGACGCAGGAAGGGAGAAATCAAGGCGCAAGCGAGTTCGCGCGCTCCAGGGATTTCCTCAAGCGAAATGGGGACCTCCCGCACTCATGCATTATGAGATTTCTTCAGTTCCCGGTCGCGCTCCTCGACTCGGTCGGCGAGCTGTTTTTTGTAATCCTTGAGCCGCCGAGCCAGCTCGGGATCCATGCGCGCCAATATCTGGGCGGCCAAAACGGCGGCATTGCTGGCACCGGTCTTGCCAATCCCCATGGTCGCCACCGGCACTCCTGCAGGCATCATCGCGGTGGAAAGCAGAGAATCCATTCCCCTCAGCGGCGACGAATCGATGGGAACACCGATGACCGGCAGGATGGTGTGGGATGCAAGCACGCCAGCCAAATGCGCCGCGGCTCCGGCGCACGCAATGACGATCTGAATTCCACGATCCTCCAGGGTCACGGCATAGCGGTGCGTCCGATCCGGTGAACGGTGCGCGCTCGTAACCGTGATCTCGTGTGGGATTTCGAAATCATGCAGGATGCGGATCATATCCTGGATCACGGGATAGTCGTTGTCGCTGCCCAGCACAATTGCTACCTTTGGTTTGCTCACTCCCTCCTCCGAACGGCGAATGACGCATGACGAGCGACGAATAAGAGGGCGCCCCGGCGTTGGGATCTCAGGCGCTTTTCTGTCGTTATTATTCGTAACTCGTCATTTGATTAGGCCTTTAGCTCCGATGTCGCGGCGGTAATGCATGCCTTCGAAGTATATCCTGTTGACCGCCTCGTAAGCCGCCATCACCGCAGAAGACAGATCATCGGCCAGGGCAGTCACTCCCAACACGCGTCCCCCATCGGTCACCAGTGCTCTCCCCTCGTGCCGCGTGCCGGAGTGAAATATCACGACGCGGTCGTCCTCCTCGGCCATTTTCAGGCCCGAGATCGGCTTCCCCTTCGGGTAGGCGCCCGGATAGCCTTCCGAGGCAAGAACCACACACACAGTCGGCCGGTCTGTCCAAACGGCCCGATAGGTGTTCAACCGCTCCAGGCACAGCGCTTCGCACAGCTCGGCGAAATCGCTGGTAAGCCGCGGCAGGATCACCTGTCCTTCCGGATCGCCCATGCGGACGTTGAACTCGAGCACGCGTGGTCCTGCGCTCGTGAGCATCAAGCCGGTATAGAGGATGCCCTGGAACGGAGCTCCCTCAGCCTGCATCGCGTCAATCACCGGCCGGACGATCCCCGCCAGAATCCGATTCTGCAGCTCGGGTCCGAGGATGGTATCGGTGGAATAGGCCCCCATGCCGCCGGTATTCGGCCCCATGTCGTGATCATAAACAGCCTTGTGATCCTGGGCAGCGGCAGCTGGGAGAATGGTGTCCCCATCGGTAAAGACGATAAACGAGGCTTCCTTCCCTTCGAGAAATTCCTCCAGCACGATCCTGTCGCCGGCGGCGCCGAACTGCCGCTCGATCATGATCGACTCGATCGCCCGGCGCGCCTCTTCCCGGCTCCGTGCCACCACAACCCCTTTGCCCGCTGCGAGGCCGTCGGCCTTGACGACGAGCGGGTAACGGATTTCGGCGGAAGCCAGCCGTGAGAGAGCTTCCTGAGGCTGAGAATGAATGGTGAAGCCGGCTGTAGGGATGCCGTGGCGAGCCATGAATTCTTTGGCGAACACCTTGCTCGATTCCAGACGCGCCGCCGCCTGGCTCGGCCCCAACACCGCTATGCCATGTGTGCGCAAGCCGTCGGCCAAGCCGGCCGCAAGCGGAGCTTCCGGGCCGACCAGGACCAGATCGACGCGCTCGCGACCGGCCAACTCGAGCAACCCGGCCTGATCCAGAGGTGATACCTGGAGGCAGCGCGCCACCTCCTCGATGCCGCCATTGCCGGGGGCACAGAGAATCTCATGCACGCGCGCGCTCCGGCGCAGTTTCCAGACGAGCGCGTGCTCCCTGCCCCCGGAGCCGACTACCAGGATCCGCATAGGTTGGACTCAATCAAAGTTCGTTCAGGTTCAGAGATTTCAGATAGGAACGGAAGGCCGGGCCGAGTTCCGCATTCTTGAGCGCAAACTCCACCGTTGTCTTGAGAAAGCCGAGCTTTTCGCCCGCATCGTAACGCTTGCCGCGGAACTTGTAGGCGAAGATGGGCTCCTTGCCCAGCAAGTCCCTCAGGCCGTCGGTCAGCTGGATCTCGCCGCCCGCGCCACGTTCGGTCTTCTCGAGCAAATCGAATATCGCCGGTGTCAGAATGTAGCGGCCGATGATCGCCAGATTCGAAGGGCTGTCTTCGACGCGCGGTTTCTCTACCATGTTTTTCACTTCATGAACCCGGCCGTCGCCGCTCGCGAGCGGGACACCGTCTATAATCCCATATCGGAAGACCTCTTCTCTTGGCACCTCCATGATGGCCACCACGCTCGCATGATGCCGCTCGTAGATCTTGATCATTTGTCCTATGCACGGCTCGTCGGCATCGATAATGTCGTCGCCCAGCAGAACGGCGAAGGGTTCCCCCTGCACCAGGTCGCGCGCCATCAGGATCGCGTGGCCCAGCCCGAGAGCTTCTTTCTGACGCACGTAGGCGATGTGCACCATGTCCGAAACGGCGCGGACCAGGCGCAACAAATCCGATTTGCCGCGATCTTCCAGGGTGCGCTCGAGCTCGAAGGAGACATCGAAATGATCCTCGATGGCATTTTTCCCGCGCCCGGTGATGATAATCAGGTTGTCCAGGCCGGAAGCAACGGCTTCTTCGACCGCATACTGGATTATGGGCTTGTCTACAAGAACGAGCATCTCCTTCGGCTGCGCTTTCGTCGCCGGAAGAAACCTGGTGCCCAATCCCGCGGCCGGGAACACTGCTCTGCGAAGCTTGCTCATGTCAGTCCTCGATCGCTGCAATTTGATCGGATTCATTGAAACAATGCCTACAGGCAATGTCAATGGAAACCATGGTCCCACGCACTGCAATGGGAAATTCCCAGAAGAGACAATCGCCCGGACACAAAAACGCCAGGGCGCGCAAAAGGCCTTTTCATACGTTCCTTTCCCGGCATCCTGGCGTCTTGGCGGTTGCTTTTGTTTTCAATGGTTTGTTAACCTTCGCTCCGGGGGAAAGAATCATGCTGGACAAGAATTTCGTGCGCGAAAACCTGCAATCGGTCCGGGAGCGCCTGTCGGCCCGCGGCGGCGACTTCCCGCTGGAAGAGTTGGTCGCGGTGGACGCGGAGTGGCGCGGGATTCTCTTGCGCATCGAGGATCTGCGGCGCCAGCGTAATGAGGCCTCCGAGCAGATCGGCAAGTTGAAGCGGGAGGGGCGGGATACCGCCGCCGAGCAGGCGCGCGTCAAGGAAAGCGGTGCTGAGATCAAGTCGCTGGAAGATCAGGCACGATCGTTGGAAGAGCGTTTGAATTCCGTGTTGCACACCATCCCCAACCTGCCGCATGCCTCAGTCCCCACCGGCCACGATGAGAATGACAACCTGGAGGTGCGGCGTTGGGGCACCCCACCCGAGTTCGATTTCACGCCCCTCGATCACGTCGATCTCGGCTCGAAGCTGGGCATCCTGGATCTGGATCGCGCCGCAAAGATCGCAGGAGCTCGCTTCTCGCTGCTGCTGGGAACGGGAGCGCAATTGGAGCGTGCGCTCATCAACTTCATGCTCGAAGTGCACACTCGCGCGCACGGTTACCGGGAAGTCTGTCCGCCGTTCATGGTTAACTCGGCCAGCCTTTTCGGCACGGGAAATCTGCCCAAGTTTGCTCAGGATCTGTTCAAGATCGAAGGCACGGACTACTATCTCATCCCCACCGCGGAGGTGCCCGTCACCAACATCTACCAGGGCGAGGTTCTCGATGGCTCCACGCTGCCGCACAAGTTCGTATCCTATACGCCGTGTTTCCGAAGTGAGGCCGGCTCCTACGGCAAGGACACGCGCGGGCTGATACGACAGCATCAGTTCGACAAAGTCGAGCTGGTGAAATTTGCTCACCCGTCACGCTCCTACGACGAGCTGGAGTCGCTCACGCGCGATGCCGAGGAGATCCTGCAGCGCCTGGGCCTTCACTACCGGGTGGTCGTTTTGTGCACCGCCGACATGGGCTTTTCGAGCGCGAAAACCTACGATATCGAAGTCTGGCTCCCCAGCCAGAACCGGTTCCGCGAAATTTCATCCTGCAGCAATTTCGAGGCCTTTCAGGCTCGCCGCGCCAACATCCGCTTCCGGGACGAGACCGGCAAGCGCCAGTTCGTGCACACGCTGAATGGGTCAGGCCTGGCAATCGGCAGGACCTGGCTGGCGATCCTGGAAAACTGCCAGCAGCAGGATGGTTCGGTCGTGATCCCCGAAGCTCTGCGCCCCTATATGAACGGAATGGCAAGAATCGGAAGGGATTGACGAAGGACGAGCATTAAAGCAATCCCGCAGTCCCGGGTGCTTTCCCATCGCCAATCATCATTATCATTCTCGCGCTTGACAGCCTCGGCGGGAATCGTGAGGGGGCGATCAAGCACGATTTCCATCGCCGTACCCCTCTTTACCTCCAGGTCCGTGCCCCGACCCGCAAGGAGTCCCACAGCGGCGCCGATGCCCGCGCCTATGGCGGCGCCCCGCCCGCCATCTACCATGGCCCCAATGCCCGCAGCGGTCAGGGTCGGAGCCGCGATCTTGGCAGCATCCTTCCCCTTGGAGCTCCCAGCCGCGATGGTTCCTTCGGCGCGCGTTCCCGCGTTCCCTTCCTGGCCCACACTTGCTAAGGACGCAACAATCGGCAGGTCAATAGTGCCCGGGAGACGAAGGGAGCTGAAGAGGAGATTCATCATGGCCTTGCCTTTGAATCGGCCAGGGCGAACCACGCGCGAAATACACCCAGAAACAATGCTTCCCTTGGGAATCACAATGCGATCATTCAGGGAAACAGGCGCGACAACAGTGGCGGTAAATGTGTCCCCTTCGCTGTTAAGCTTGGTGCTCAGATAATCATTGAGCGCCAGGCTGATCCGGGTTCCTTCGGGAAGGATCAGTTCCGTTCCTGTCTGGGCGAGAGCCGTGCTCGTAAGCAATAGAGCCACCAGGATTAACCATCGCCTTCCCAACTTTCCCACAGCCAACCTCCCGGAGGCGTAAGTCACGCGACCTCTAAACCTCACAGATGCGGTTTCCTCTCAGAGGGTTCAGACTGATCCCCCGAAACTTTGTTCGGGAAACCGGTCAAAGTCGACCCTGATATTATAACGGTAATCCACCAATACTTACAACTGTTTGAATATAAAAGAGATTCAACTTGTCTTAGGCTTGACTGTCTGTAGCCCAACTGTTAGGGTCTTGACGATGAATACGAACGAGGATCTCCAGGTTGCGCCTCACTCTGCGCCTTCAAAGAGCTGGGTGGATCGGATTCAGGCCCTGTTCGAAGTGCTGCTGCTGGCCGGCCTGGTTTCGGGGTTGCTCGCTGAGCTGCCGTTCGCCGTCAGCGCCCTCGGGCTGGAGCGCCTGCTGGGCAATATCCGCCTGATGTCGGCATACTTGTTGCTGGAAGCGGCTATCTCGTTCCTCTTTCTGTTCCTGGTAATGAGAGCACACGGTGAGACGCTCCAGGGATTCGGCCTGTCTTGGGTGCGCTGGCGATCCAACGTGCTCATCGGCTTGGCGATTGTTCCCGTGCTGTTTGTCCTGAACATTGTTGTTTCGACAATCTTCCAGGCCTTCTTCCCCCAGTATTTTCAGGAACGCAACCCGCTCATGGAGCTGATACGCTCTCCCCAGGACCTGATTATTCTCATCGGGACTGCCCTGATTGCCGGGGGCGTCAAGGAGGAACTCCAACGCGCCTTTATCCTGAGGCGTTTCCAGGTTTATCTGGGTGGGGCCAATCTCGGGCTGATACTTTGGAGTGTCGCTTTCGGCCTCGGACACTCCCTACAGGGAACGCAGGGAATGTTCGTTGCCGGGCTGTTCGGAATGATCTTTGGCATTGTCTATCTGGCGCGCAACAGTCTGGTCGCGCCGATAGTGGCACACGGCGCCTACGACACCATCGCCCTGCTCGGCTACTGGATGTTCACTGCGCACAAGTAGACTTTCCTGCCATGCCAGCCGATATGTAGGTTGGCGTGTTTCGAAAATCGAACCTCAAGGACCTCCGGGACCAAAAAAGTCGGGGAAAGTCTCTCAGCGGTCTTTGCGTTCTCCGAGAATTGCCGTGTTCCATCTGAAGCTCGTAGAAACCTTGCTGGAACTGCACAGAACGCAGCGCAGCTGCGTGGTGCGGCTCGAACGCGGCACCACAAAAAAGCAGCTGGTGTTCTCCCGCGGAGCCCTCATCTTTGCCGAAAGCAACCTTGCGCAGGAGCATCTGGCCCAGGTATTGATGAAGTTGAACCTGCTCCCCCGGAAGGATCTGCACAAGGTCTCCTCATTGATGAGGAGCGGAAAGAGCTGCGACGAGGCGGTCGTTCTCACCACCGGTCTCGATGACAAACGGCTGGCAGAAGGAGTGCACGAGCAGGCAGTGATGATCCTGGCCTCATTGTTTGCCTGGTCGGCATGCGACCTCCGGCTTTTTGACGGGGACGGATTGATTCGCCGGCGCTGTCGGTTGGCACTGCCGGTGCCGCAAGCGCTGGTCGAGGCTGCCCGACGGTCGGTCAAAGATCGCAGCGTCCCGCCCTCCTGCCAATTGGGATCAGGGCTGATCAACACTGATCCTGCCGCCGGCGCGCGCGCGAGCTTCCCGCTGAATGGGGCGGAAGCATACGCCTATGCACAGGTAGAGGGGGCGACTCCCATTTCGCATCTTCTCCCGATGCTTCCGCCGGGCGAAGCCAAGCCGGAGGAATTGCTTCAACGTCTGCTCCTCCTGGGTCTGCTGCGGCTGGAAGCCGCGATGCCGGAACGGTCTTCTTCGGCAGGCGGCGCGCAGCAGGAACAGCTCTCCGAACAGGTGGACGAGTTGTTGCGCCGCTTCGAGGTAGCGAACCTCTATGAGATCCTCTCGCTTCCCAGCGATGCACGTGAGGCCGACATTAAGACGGCTTATCATGAAATGGCCCGGCTCTATCATCCCGATCGCTTCGAATCCAAGGAATACAGCTCCGATTTCCGCACCCGCGTGGAGAAGCTCTTCACTTACATCACGGGGGCCTACACGACGCTCAGCGATACGGTCGCGCGGGCAAATTACGATGAGACGCGCATGAAAAAGGAAAGCCAGGTGGAAGCGACCCTTCAGGGTCGCGCCGCGGTGGATTCTGACAAGGAAAAGATGGCTGAAACCCTCTTCCGCGCCGGGCGCACTTCCCTGAAGAACAGGGAGTTCGAGAAAGCCGTGAGCCAGCTCCGGGAGTGTGTGTGGCTGCGCCCAGACACGGCCCGTTACCATCATCTCCTGGGCGTGGCTCAGGTCGAAATCGCCGCCCTCCGGAAGGAGGCCGAACAGCATTTGCTCAAAGCCATTGAACTGGAGCACATGAATCCGGA
The DNA here is from genome assembly GCA_020072565.1 of Terriglobia bacterium. NCBI lineage: Bacteria > Pseudomonadati > Acidobacteriota > Terriglobia > Terriglobia bacterium. The sequence goes on along the minus strand of JAIQGI010000001.1, from coordinate 107,992 downwards.
CACCTATCTGCAACTCGGGAAGCTCTATCTGAAGGTGAACCTGCCCAAGCGGGCGGAAGCGCAGTTCCTGGAAGTACTGCACTGGGATCCTGAAAACTCAGAAGCCCTGAATATGCTGCAGGCGCTCGACAAGAACAAATAAGACGAACTCATGAGTGATGAGTGTGATTCTCTTGAACTCAATACTCATGACTCATCACCCATGACCACTTTCAGATTTTCGAGCGCCATCCGCGCCGCCTCTTGCTGCGCTTCCTTTTTGGTGCGCCCGGAAGAGCGCGCGACGACATCGTGGCCGACGACCACCTCGATGACGAAAACCTTCCTGTGATCCGGCCCGATTTCATCGACGACCTGATAAACCGGCTCAGGCCTGCCCATGTTGTGAAGTTGTTCCTGGAGGGCGGATTTGAAGTCGCCATAGGTCAACTGGTGCAAGTCCAGTGCAAGAAGAATATTCCCTATTTGCCGCTCCAGAAAGCCTGCGGCAGCCTCGACGCCGCCATCCAGGTAAATGGCGCCAAGAAGCGCTTCATAGGCGTCCACGAGGATCGCCCGCTTATTGCGCCCCCCGGTTTTCTCCTCGCCCCGGCTGAGGAGGAGGAACTCGCCCAGGCGGATTTTTTCAGCAAGGTGCACCAGATTTGCGGCGCTCACCAGGTAAGCCTTGATCTTGCTGAGTTCGCCTTCGCTGGAATCGGGAAAACGGTCGAAGATCCGCGCGCTGATCACGAATCCGAGCACCGCATCGCCCAGAAACTCCAAGGATTCGTTGTGACGGAGCCCCTGGCCTTCCTGCTCATTGACGAAGGATCGGTGCGTCAGGGCGCGCTGGAGAAGTGACTTGTCCTGGAATGGACGACCCAGGAGGTCTTCGAGCTCAGTGAGGGACTCTGCTGCGGATGCCGCGTCTTCAGTCATTTCGCTCATCCAGACCTCGCCTGCTCAGGAAAGGCCGAGTTCGGCCTTGGCTTTGGCAATGACCTGCTCCAGACCAATCAGCGACTGATTGTGCTGGCTCTTGTAGATTCCCTCGAGAAGACTGCGAGCGCTCGCCATGACGATACCATTGACAGCCACGGCCCTGGCGAGGTTCGACTCCGCATTCGGATAGTCATTGAGGATTGCGTAGGTGAAGCCGAGGCCGTAGAACGCGAAATCGTCGGCCGGGTGATAGCCGAGCGCCCGGTCAAACCATGGGATTGCCTCCGCGGATTCGCTCTTCCTGAAGGCAGCCTCCAGACTAGCCTGCGCTCGCCGCAGGTGAACGAATCCCAGCGTTGTGCAGTTGCTCGACATCAGCATTTTCTTGCCTTCTGCCCACTGCTGGTCCGTCATGTGAGTGGGCTTCTCCGCAGCGTCAACCAACTCCAGAGCGCGCTTCGCCATATCCTCTGCTTGCCCTACCCGGTCGCGTTGCACATAAACGCTGCCCAGCTCGGTCAGGAGCGTATAGTTCTGGGGCCAGAGCGCCAAGGACTTATCGCCGTATTCGGCCATCATCTCTATATTGTTTGATTGCCGCCCGAGGTAAACACCATCCTGAAAAACATAGGCAAGCAGCCCGGAGTCGGGGTAGTCGACGACAAACTTGTCAATCAGAGCCTTTTTCTGGGCGGGATCGACTTCATTATGCATCTGGTTGTAGGCGTCAAGCTCCGGCTGCGACCCAGCCTGGCCCAGCCTCAGCTTTTCTGGCGCAGTTTCCGTCGCTTTCTGCGGTTCCTTTATCTGCGCTCCCACGGGAAAGGAACTGCAGCAGAGGAGAACAGCCCCGAACCAGACCATCATTGTTTGTCGCATTGTGCCTATTTTACCCGGCGCACAGGGCTTTTAAAAGCTCCGAGCTTGTCGGGCACGATCAGGGCATCAACAAGAAGAGGGGAACTCGGCGGGATTCTCACGGGCGGGTTGCCAACCCAGCGCAGCCCTGGCCCGCTTGATCGCATAGAGAGCCAGCGGATAGGAGAGCCCGGCGCCCAGTACCGCGAGGATTGTGGAGCCGAGCGCCAACGGCATGAGCAGCCGCCAGTGGTGTCCCAGCTGCACCCAGAAGTTGCCGTGCCAGAGCTGTGACCAGTGAAAGAATCGCAGCGACTCCCCCTTGGGAAATCCGATCAAATGGCCCCCGAAATAGGTGGCGATCGTATAGTAAGGCACGATGGTCCATGGATTGTTGACAAACAATCCAACCAAAACGGCGACGCGGTTCAACCCAAACAGAAATGCGATCGCAAATGCCAACACGGTGTGCAGGCCCACAAAGGGGGTGAGTGCCAGGAAAACCCCGAGAGCAAATGCCAAAGCCAGGCGCTCGGATGTTTCTTTGAGCGCCAGCATCTTCCGTACATGCCTCTCTATCCGCTTTAAACCCATAAACCTTCACCCTGGCTCAGATTTGATCTACCCTTGGGGAGGACGATTTATTGAAGAAGACTGGCAGGCACTTACCTTGCTTCAAGTCGATCTTCAAAGCTCACTGCTAACGATACCATATTCCCCGTCGGAATAATGGATCAAGTCGATGTCTTTCCCCGCCCACTCCTCGAGTCTGGCCTTGACGAATTCCACCTCCAGGATCCCCTCGTTCAAGGCATTCAGCAGTTCCTGCACCCTGTAATCGGATCCGAAATCGTTTTTTGTCATACCCCCCACCAGCCCGAATCACGTTGTTACTTCAGATGCAGGCAGGCATGAAAAGTTGCTAATCCTCCTTCCGCGACCGAACGCACCTTTTTCGTTCAGCGGCGAAAGTGGTCGAATCCTTCGGGTATGAGTGGGCGCGGAGTAGCGCCCGAGCACGGCGTCCAAACTATACCGGATTTCCGGCGCAAGCGCCCGATGCGGCTGAGTGCTGGGAACCCGGATGGATACGCCTTCTCGAGGTCTTCCGCTTTGCCGGCGGAGACGGCGAAGAGAAGCTCGAAGTCCTCGCCGCCATGGAGCGCAAGTTCCAGAGGATCGCACCGCCACCTGGACGCATCCGGGTAGATTGGGATTTGCTCTCCGAAGATCTCAGCGCCGACGCCGGAGGCCTCGCACAGGCGAGGCAGATCCATCGACAATCCGTCGCTGAGATCCATCATGCAGTGAACAAAGCCGCTGCGTGCCAGCCAGCTACCCACCTCACAGCGGGGATCGGGTGTCCGCTGCGCTTTCAGCGCACTGCGCTCGGAAATGCTCTTGCCTCGAGTATGGCCCCGGAGCAAAAGGGCCAGGCCGGCTGCCGCTTTACCCAGGATCCCCGTTACGAAGAGGACGTCGCCGGGGCGGCCACCGGATCGGTAGATGGGTCTTCGGCGGGACGTCTCACCGATTGCGGTGATCGTGACCTGAATGCCGAGAGGGGAGCGCGAGAGATCCCCGCCGATCAACACCGCGCTGTGCTGGCGGGCAAGCTTGGACATGCCTCGATAATAGGCCCCGATCCATCGTTCCGTCACATCCGTGGGCAGGGCCAGCGCCACCGTAAAGAAGCGCGGCCTGGCGCCCATGGCCGCGAGATCGCTCAAGTTGACGGCCAGGGATTTGTGCCCAAGCTGAGCAGGGGTAAGCCAGCTGCCGCGAAAGTCCACCCCCTCCAGCAGCATGTCCGTGGTGACGATCCAGTACTCTCGTGAGCCCCGCGGGTGCCAAACAGCGGCGTCATCGCCGATCCCTTTGATGAGCGGAGCGCGGTCGGCCCCGAAGCGCCTCCGGAGCAGGCGCACAATGCGGTTCTCGTCCAGCTTTGGGACTGGCTGTTTTGCCACCGGACACCAGTAGACAGCAGGCCGCCGGCTGCTCTCAGACAAAAGCACGTTGCAGCACTTCGGTCAATCGATCCACAAGAATCACCTGGAGGTCCCGCCGCACCTCTTTGGGAATCTCCTCCAGATCCTTTTTATTGGGGCGTGGCAGAATCACGGTGCTGACTTGTTCTCGATGAGCAGCAAGAACTTTCTCCTTGATCCCCCCGACCGGAAGAACGTTTCCACTCAAGGTGATCTCCCCCGTCATGGCAATGGATTTGTTCAGCGGGCGACCGGTGCAAGCGGAAATCAGAGCAGAAGTCAGGGTGACACCGGCCGAGGGTCCATCCTTCGGGATCGAACCCTCCGGAATGTGAATGTGGAAATCATGCGCCGAGAAGAAATCCTGCGGAATACCGTATTTGGCTGCGTGGGCTCGCGTGTAACTCATGGCGGCCTGTGCCGATTCTTTCATCACGTCCCCCATCTGGCCGGTCAGAATCAGCGATCCCTTGCCCGCCATCGCCTGAGCCTCGACGTACAGAATCTCGCCCCCGAACGGAGTCCAGGCGAGGCCGGTCGCAACTCCCACCTGATTGTGCGCCAGGTGCTCACCCGGCAGGATCCGCTGCGAGCCTAAATATCGATGGAGGTTGGCGGTGTTCAGAAGCACGCACTTGCGGTTGCCCATGGCAAACTTCATGGCCACTTTCCTGCAGATCGCCGCGACCTCGCGCTCGAGGTTGCGCAAGCCGGCCTCCCGCGTATAGCCGCGGATCATCCTGACGAGGACGTTGTCCGGGAAAATGACGCCGTCCGGCCCCAGGCCGTGCGCCTCCAGTTGCTTCGGGATCAGGTGCCGCTTCGCGATCTGGAGTTTCTCCGATTCCGTATAGCCCGAAAGCGCGATGATCTCCATGCGGTCACGGAAGGCGGGCTGGATAGTGTCGAGAACATTGGCCGTGGTGACGAACAGCACATCCGAGAGATCGAAGGGAACGCCAAGATAGTTGTCCCGGAACGAATCGTTCTGCTCCGGATCCAGGACCTCCAGCAGGGCGGAGGATGGATCGCCGCGAAAGTCGGCACCGATCTTGTCCACCTCGTCCATCATGAAGACCGGGTTTCTGGTTCCGGCCTGGTGCAGACTCTGGATGATCCGGCCGGGCAATGCCCCCACATAAGTGCGCCGGTGGCCCCGGATTTCGGCTTCGTCGTGCATGCCGCCGAGACTCAGGCGCACAAATTTCCTCCCCAATGCGCGCGCAATCGATTTGCCCAATGAGGTCTTCCCGGTTCCGGGGGGCCCGACAAAACACAGGATCGGCCCCTTGGTGGTTTTTTTGATCTTGCGCACGGCCAGATGTTCGAGGATCCGCTCCTTGATCTTCTCGAGGCCGTAATGGTCCTCGTTCAGGATCTTGCGCGCCTTGCGCAGATTGAGGTTGTCCTCTGTCTGGAAACTCCAGGGCAGGCCGACCATCCAGTCCAGGTAGGTGCGCAGCGTCGCGGTTTCGGCAGACTCGGGATTCATGCGCTCGAGCCTGTGCACCTGGACGTCGAATTCATCGCGCGCTTCCTTGGACATCTTGATCTCATCGGCCTTCTTCAGGTAGCGAGCGACTTCCTCGGCCACCTCGTTTCCTTCACCCAGCTCGCTCTGGATCGCTTTGAGCTGTTGGCGCAGGAAATACTCCCGCTGGCCCTTTTCGATTTCGTCCTTTGCCTGGATGTTGATCTGCTGCTGGACCGTAAGGAGCTCGACCTCGCGGGTGAGCAGCTCATTGATGCGGCGCAGACGCCGCGCCGGATCAAGGATGGAAAGAACAGCCTGGGCATCGTCGATCTTGAGCGTCAGGTTGGATGCGACTAGGTCGGCCAGTCGGCCGGGATCACTCATATTTGAGGAGATGGCAATGATCTCGGGCGCTATGTTTTTCCCAAGCGAGGCCGCCTTTTCCAGGGCTTCTCTGACATTGCGGGTGAGCGCTTCGATCTCGAGACCGGCGGTCTCGGGAGTTACCTCCTCCAGTACCTTCACCTTCGCCTGCAGAAAGGATAAGCCCTCGGCCCAACCCTCCACCCGTGCGCGGGCGACACCCTGGACCAGGACCCGCACACCCTGATCCGGCATCTTGAGCATACGGATCACCATGCCCACGGTCCCGATGTCGTACATCTCCTCCGGCGTCGGGCTCTCTGCCTCCTGATCGCGCTGGGTTAAAAGTAGAATCATGCGATTCTGGGTCAGCGCTTGATCCACGGCGTGAATGGCTTTGTCCAAGGATACCAGCAGCGGCAGGATCATGTACGGAAACGTAACGACATCCCGCAAAGGGAGCACCGGCAGTTGCTCCGGAATCTGGAGCTGCTCGTCCTGCGCGGCACCCGCCTCCTTCATTGGTGAATCTTGCTTTAACCCTGCTGTCGGCATAACCGATTTAAAGTCCTTTCGCCTATTGTCGATCCGGATTCAGTTGGCGAGTTTCACTCCAAAGGGAAAAAGGAGAGAGTTTTCGGTTCCTCCCTTCCTTTAAAGTCGATCTTGCATGCCAGGTCCGGAAACTCAGGTTGTCCCCTTTCTGTTTCCCTGTTGCTTACTCGTAATCGGAATCTCGAAAATCCTGCCCCGCCGATTCTCGATCCTCGGAATCGCGATGGTAAGGATGCCGTCGACCAGGGTGGCACTCGAACGGGCGCCATCCACAACCCAGTCAATGGTGATATGGCGGTCGAACTTTCCATACCTTCTTTCGAGACAATAGTAGGAAATGCGCTCGCGCACGGCCGCGGGTTCGCGTTTCGTGCCCTGGACCCGCAGTAAGTTGCCCTCTATCGTAATCCGGATATCCGCAGGTTCAATGCCCGGCAGCTCCACGCGGACCACGACGGCATCTGCCGTCTCGCAGATGTCGACGTTGGGAATCCAATTGCCTACCTCGAGGCGGCCCAGGATTTCCTCCGCTTCGAGAATCAGGGTGGATCGGACTTGATCGTAGGGGTTTCGCTTGTGCGATTTCGACATGGTTGACCCAGACAGCCGATCGGACAAACGCCCGTATCACGCTCGGATTCGGCGCGCGGGCTCACGACGGCTTTTTTTCAAACAACTCGTTGATTTCGGTCATGAATTCCGCCACATCCTCGAATTCCAGATATACCGAGGCGAAGCGCAGGTAAGCAACCTTATCCAAACGCCTGAGTTCGGAAAGCAGAATTTTGCCGATAGCCACAGTCTCGAGTTCGCGATCGGGACTCTCCTGCACCCGGAGTTCGACCAGATCAACGATTTTTTCGAGCTGCGTAAGGCTGACCGGCCTCTTCTCACAGGCTTTCAGGAGCCCATTCAGAATCTTGCCGCGATCAAACTTCTCCCTTCCGCCGTCCTTCTTTACCACCATGTAAGGAATTTCATCGATCCGTTCATAGCTGGTAAAACGCCGTGAGCACTGCAGACACTGGCGCCGCCGCCGGATCGAATCACCGTCGCGGCTTTCCCGCGAGTCCACCACACGATCCTTCGTATGTCCGCAATAAGGGCATTTCATCGATTCGAACGATCCCCGCTCTCTTTGCAAATCCTTCAAGTTAGCTATTTCAAAGACGTTACAGAAATAAATATGAAAATGCCCAAAAGGTCAAGAAGAAACGGCTGGACGCCTGCCGCAGCAAGCGAACATTTCCGTTTTCTACCCTGGAATCACAGCCCTGTATGTCAGAGCTGGAAGAGAGAAAGAATCCCTTTTTGCGGATGATGTTGCAGAAGCCATTCAGAAATAAGAAAATGTATCTTCTTTTTCCGGAGCCTGATACAGTTCAATCTCTGACCTGATCATTCCATTCTCGCCGTCCGGGCCGCGACTGAAGGCCCTGATCCGATTTATTGAACTTTGCCTCGTCCCCTTTCGTTGATTGGGACAGGAGATAAGGAGTTACGATTGCTCCCGGGCGATGAAAAAACGGTAGAGCGCTGTCTCCAGGGAGATGACGCCGCCTGGGAGACGGTTGTGAATTCGTACGCCAAGCGAATTTACAACCTGACTTATCGTTACACTTGTCGCCGGGACGAGGCGGAGGACTTAACTCAGGAGATATTCATCCGGGTTTATCAAAATCTCAAGAGTTTCCGCTCCGAATCCGGCAGCTTTCAGAGCTGGATCATGAAAGTCGGACGCAACCTGATTATTGATCACTACCGGCGGACAAGGCGCTATCAGCAGACCGCAGGGACCGAGGAAATGGAAAACATGAATCTTTCGGACGACAAGATTCCCAATCCCCAGCGGGGCGTCGAGCAATCGGAAGCTGCCATTTTTCTCAGAGAGGGCCTGCAGGCGCTTTCTCCGGAACTCAAGGAAGCGATCATCCTGCGCGATTTGGAAGGCATGGCCTACCAGGAGATCGCCGAACTGGTGGGGGTCCCGGAAGGCACGATCAAGAGCCGGATCAACCGGGGGCGTTTGGAGCTGGGGAAGCTGCTGACCAAGCGACGGGCGAAAGCAGGAATGCAGGTCTAGGGGGCAGGTATGAAGTGCGGATTAATAGAAGAACGCTTGAGCGAGTACGTCGAGCGCACCTTGCCGCACGAGGAGATGGTGCAGGTGGCAGAGCACCTCCAGGAATGTCACAGTTGCCTGGTCCTGATGGAGGAGATGCGATCCATGCTCGTCACCTGCAGGGCATTTCCATCCTATGAGGTGGATGCGGCGCTGCTCGACCGAATCCTGCTTCGGACCTCAGGGCGGCCACGGACACGCTCCTTTCGCGAACGCCTCAGGACCCACTTCTTGCGGCCCGCCCTGACCCCGCGCTTTGCGATGAGCGCCGGTCTGGGCTTGCTCTTCGTGGCCCTGGCGGTGGATCTGATGGTCCCGCGCGCGAATGTACTTGCCTCCGTTCTCTCGCCCAAAGGGCTGTTGCTCAAAATGGACCGCGGTGTGCAGCAACTCTATAGCGAAGGGCTGAGACTGTACAACGCGAAAAACGAGTGGCAAACCCAATTTTCCTCAATCAAGAACAATGTGTTCGGCACGCTGGGTGACATGATCCAGAAGCTGGATGTGCCGGTCGAAGGCAAGAAGAAACCGGCAGAGCAGAAGCAGCAGGAAAAAAACCCCGGCCAGAAGAGCAGCGTCTGGCTGTTTCCCGCTTAGCCAGGGCAGGCCATCAGCCTGGAAGGAGATGACTCATGAAATGCGCATATCATCCCGCAGTGGAGTCCCAGGAATTCTGCAGTACGTGCAGCAGGGCCCTGTGCGCCGAATGTTCGCATCAGATCAAAGGCAAGGTTTATTGCCAGGATTGTCTCGTGCGCGGCGCGGAGTGGGCGGCTGCCGTCAAGGATCTCCGCATTCCCTCAGATGCGCCCAAACGTGCAGCTGCACTCTCTTTGATCCCCGGCATGGGAGCCGTCTATAACGGCGACTACCAGAAGGCCATCACCCAGTTTGCAGTGTTCGCGGCGCTCACCATCATGGGTGACAATTTCAGCGGGGTGTTCGGATTCGGGGCCTTTGTCTTCCTTATTTACACCATGTTCGATTCCTATCGCATCGCGGAAGCCAGACTTCGGGCACGGATGGAGCAGAAGCCCGTGCCCGAAAGCCCGGGCAAGGACAAGACGGTTGCCGCCTGGGGCATCCTCCTCATCGGCATGGGCATGTTGTTTCTGCTGAAGAACTTTATCCATTACCCTTTCCTCAACCGGCTGTGGCCGCTTGTCTTTATCGGGCTGGGAGCATATTTCGTCTACCGATCTCTGCGCGAACGGGAAGAAGAGTCGTCAGCCAGGAAGACGGCCGCGGTGAGCGAGCATAAGGATTAGTAGGAGGAGGATCTCATGTCTGCTGGTTCCCGCAAGGGCGCATTAATCTTCGGGGTGATCCTGATCTGCATCGGTCTGGCCTTTTTTCTTTCCAACTGGTATTCGACCCTCAGAGCGTGGCAGTTGGTCGCACGCTATTGGCCGGTCCTGCTGATTCTGGTCGGGGCGAAAAAGCTCTATTTCTATTTCACCTGGCAGGAGGAGCCGGCAGCCGCAGATCCCGCCGCGAGGCGCTTGCGAAGACGGCGGCCCTCGTTGTTGGGGGGCCTGCTCTGGGCTGCCCTGGGGATCGTGTTCCTGCTCAAGAACTTCGGCATCGGGCCGGATTTGTGGGCGATTGCGCGGCGTTACTGGCCGATTCTTCTCATCCTGCTCGGCTTGGGAAAGGTTATTGACTACTTCCGGCAAAAAGAAGGAGTTTCCCTCAAGATCGGAGAGGTTTTCGGCATACTGTTTGTGCTCATCATCGGCTTGGCGATCTCCCAGATCCCAGACAGCGCCATGAAGGACATCCTGTCAACATCCATAAACATCGGCGGCACCGACGTGTTCATCGGGACATCGCACGAGTACACTCAGGAATTCACGTACCCCCTTCCCGCAGGAATACCCTTGCGCATTGAGAATTCCCACGGCCTCGTCACCGTTTCCCCCGGCAGTGACGGCGAGGTTCGCATCCGCCTGCGCAAGAGAGTTTACGAAGACGATGAGGCGCGCGCCAGGCAGATCGCCGACGAGATCAAAATCGAGGGAGGGGAAGAGGGCAAGGCGGAGGCTTCGTCTTTCACAGTGAAATCGAACCGAGACGATCTGTCTTCCAAGAACTACCGCTTCAATACCGATATGGAGATCCTGGTCCCGAGGAAAGTGCAGCTGGATATCCAAAATCCTTTCGGCGGAGTGAACGTCTCGGGTCTCGACTGCAAGCTCAACGTCCAATCGAGCCATCAACCTCTGGAAGTGCGCGAGTGCAGCGGCAGCTTCTCGGTGGCAAACAGCTACGGCGAATCGAGGCTGGCAAACCTGACCGGCAACCTCTCGGTCGATTCCCACGGGCGGGTCACCGTGGAAACTGTCAAAGGCGATGTCGACATCCGCGACCAGTACTCTCCGGTGCAGATCAACGACATTGAGGGAAAAGTGACAGTCGCGAACGAAGAGGGCGGCATTGTCATCGATCATGTGTCAAAGCCCGTGATCATCGATGCCCGCGGGAGCCAGATCAGCGTGAGTAACCTGGGGGACAGCCTGAAGATCACCAGCAGCCACAGCAGGCGCATCCGGGTGACCGATGTGGCCGCCAATGTGACACTCTCAAGCCAGTACGCCACAGCCACAATGAAAGGTGTCAAAGGAAACGTGGACGTCGACGCCAATTCGGGCTCAGTCACTCTTAACGATGTCGGCGGTTATGTCAAAGCTACGGCACAGGGGGCGCTCGTCCAGGTGACCCGGGTGGGCGGTCCGGTGGAAATCAGCACGACCTTGAAGGAAGTGATCGTGAACGACTTCAGCAAGGGCTGCAAGGTGACGAACGAGCGCGGTGATGTCACACTGTCGACTGCGACGTTGGGAAAAGATGAGATCAACGTCAAAAACAGCAACGGCGAAATCACCCTGTCTTTGCCGCCGAACTCTGTTTTCCAGATCGATGCCACTGCCCGCAACGGTCGTATCTCAACGGACTTTGCCGGACTGGAACCCACTTCCGGACCCGGCGACATCACCACGATCAAAAAGCTGAAACCCGGAGCCCCCAAGATCTTCCTCGAGACGGAAAACAACGACATTTTTGTGCGAGCCCTGGAGGTCGAGCGGGCGAGCAGGCGCGACAAATAATCATCGTCCAGGAGAAATCCGATGAGAGACATCCTCTGGAAGGCAAGCATTGCAGCGGCTGTTCTATGCTCCGGCTGCAACTTGGAGCAGCGGGTTCCCGTGGAGATGGCCACGATGAATCAGAGCCGCCCCATCGGCAGTGAGTCCTCCCTGCAAGCGGATGTACGCCTCGATATCGGCTCGCTCGAGATTTCGGGGCAAAGCGCGTCGCGACTGTACTCGGCAACCCTGGAGTATGACAAGTCCAGCTACCTACCCGAGATCAACTATGAGCCCGGCACCGAAGGACGCCTCACTTTCAAGCTCGAAAGCAATCATCTGGGGGGTATCCGGACCGAGCGGCAGAACAACAGGCTAATCCTCTCCCTCACGGATGCGCTGCCGGTCAGCCTTCAGGTCAATACCGGCGTGGGTGACGCCCGGCTCGCCCTGTCGCGCCTGCGCCTGAGCCGCCTCGATCTCGAAGCCGGCGTCGGCGGCGCCAGACTCTCCGCTTACGATCCGAATCCGACAGTCTGCGACCAGATCCGCCTCCGCAACGGCGTGGGCAGCCTGGATGCCGTCGGCCTGGGCAACCTCAATTTCCGCCGGTTTGAATTCGAAGGCGGAGTAGGCGGGGCCAACCTTGATTTCTCCGGCTTGTGGAAGCAGGACGCCGAAGTGCGAGTCCAGGTGGGCGTGGGAGGTGTAGACGTGAAGATGCCGCGCGATGTGGGCGTCAGGGTTTCCGCTGAAAAGCATTTCCTAAGCGGCCTGCGGCTCGACGGTTTTCACAGAGAATCCGGCGCCGACTACTACAGCGAGAATTACAACGAAAAGAAGATCCATGTTTCGGTGGTCGTCACGACCGGCATCGGCGGCTTCCGGATCACCTGGATCTGACGCAGCCACCCGATTGGCGGGTTCACGTCTTTTCCGCGATTAACCCAGGAGTGAACCGCTGGCGGCTGAGGCGAGGCCGGCTTCCTGGCTTTGCCCGCGGCGCAGGTCCTCGAGCGCGACCACCACGATACCGCTTTCGGTTACGTGGAACCGCCTTCGATCCTCTTCCGGATCGAACCCGATGATCGTTTTTTCTGGCAAGCGGACACCCCGGTCGATAATGGCCTTGGAGATCCGCGAATGACGCCCCACCTCGACGTGCGGAAAGAGAATACTGTGGTCAACCTCGCAGTAGCTGTTGATGCGCACCCCCGGCGAGAGCACTGAGTTCACCACCCTGCCGCCACTTATGATGCAGCCTCCCGACACGATCGAGTCGAGGGCAACGCCCATGCGTTGATCCTTTTGGGCAAAGACAAACTTGGCCGGCGGGTACTGGGGCTGGTAGGTACGAATGGGCCATTCCTTGTCATAGAGATTGAAACGGGGGCTAACCGCGATCAGGTCCATGTTGGCCTCGTAGTACGCCTCCAGCGTTCCCACATCCAGCCAGTACTGGAACTCTTTCTTGTTTTCGTCGACGAAATGATGGGCGTAGACGCTGCAGCGCTTGATCAGCCCGGGGATGATGTCCCGGCCGAAGTCGTGTGTGGAGTCGAGATTCTGGGCATCTTCCTCAAGTATCTCGGCCAGCAGCGATTTGTTGAAAACATAGATCCCCATCGAGGCGTAGATCTTGCCTGATACCGTGCTGCCCTGTTCCATTACGCACGGTTTTTCCCTGAAGTCGCGGATTCGGCCGGACTCATCCACCTGCATGATCCCAAAAAGGTGGGCTTTTTCCGGCGGCACCTGGATGGCGCCGATGGTTACGTCCGCCTGCTTGTCGACGTGCTGCTTCAGCATGCGGTAATAGTTCATCTTGTAAATGTGATCGCCCGAAAGGATCATGACAAAGTTGATCTGGTCGACACCCTTGATCGAATAGAGGTTCTGCCAGACGGCATCCGCCGTACCCATGTACCAGTTGTCGCCAACCCTCATCTGGGGCGGGATGACTTCTATGAACTCGTCGAGGTCCTTGGCAACCACGTTGTACCAGCCGTTCCGGATGTGCCTGTGCAGCGACAGAGATTTGTATTGAGTCAGGATGAAGACCTTGCGCAGGCCGGAGTTGATGCAATTGCTGAGCGTGACATCCACGATCCGATAGCATCCCCCGAAGGGAACTGCCGGCTTGGCTCTGTGCCGCGTGAGAGGGAACAGACGCTCGCCCGCCCCCCCGGCAAGAAGAATGCCCAGAGTCTTGTGCATCAGGATACCCATTTCTTTTCACCCTCCGCTAGAAAAGCCCGCGTCCCGTCCCGGGCCCAGAGAGCTCGTTCCTTACTGCCGGGCAGCAGTAAGTCCTGTTGCCAGCGGACAAAACTTCACACTCGTCTGTCACAGGCAGACGGCCAGGATCGGCAAACCAGGAGCCGATCGGGATGCAAAACTGCAACTCAACGAAGAGACTCTTGGCATCTGAGTCAGCACATAGATAAGCTCCTCGGTGAGCTCATCCGCAATATATCCCTGGCCACTCGTCGCACTCAAATCCGCAAACGGCAAAACGGCGATGCGCTTCCATGGGTGCGCCGCGGGAGCTTCGCGACGACTTCCTTCTTCGGGGAGTGTCGCGAACTCCCGAAGGGTGAATACCGGCACATAGCTTCCCTTGTGGTATTCTATCAGCACTCGATCCCATCTGCCCTCAGTTTCGTAATAAGCTTTGAGCCGGGAACGTAACCGGAACCTCGTTCTTAAAGTAAAGCGGATCGAGTATGCGTTTTCAAGCGCGACGGTACGAGCGCCCCTCAACGAGCGCTGAAATTCTGAAACAAGATACCCATTTCCTGATGTTGGTTCGATCCGATGGCCGAAGAGCGACCGAGAGAAATTGGGAAATGCGTATCCTGTCACCGAATTCCGCGCAAAAGCTGTACAATGGCATACGCTGAAGGCGGCCGGCCGCTTTCGCCTTTTATGCGTCAAGGCTTCCGACGGGGGTGAAAATGATGTGGGGATCCTGTTCCTTGTCTTTCTGCACCGGACTGGGACTCGCGCTCTCTTTGTTCGTACTCTGCCCTCAGGCTGCGGGCCAGAAGAGGGCGCGTGAGCTCGGCATCACACCTGGGGTGATGCCGCCCGGACCACTGAATGCGATCACGGACGTCGCCGGGGTAGCGGTGGGCCATGTCACTTTGTGGCAAGGGGAGAACGTACGCACCGGCGTTACCGCCATCCTGCCCCACTCGGGCAATCTCTTTCAGCAGAAGGTCCCCGCTGCGGTCTTCGTGGGCAATGCCTTCGGTAAGCTGGCGGGCAGCACGCAGGTCGAGGAACTCGGAAATCTCGAAACGCCTGTCGTCCTGACCAATACCCTCAACGTGGCAGAGGGCATCGCCGGGGTGGTCGAATACACGCTGGCGCAGCCGGGCAACGAACAGGTTCGCTCCGTCAACGCAGTTGTGGGCGAAACCAACGACGGGACGCTCAACGACATTCGAGGACGCCACGTCAGCAGGGAGCAGGTGCTCGAAGCTATCCGGTCCGCAAAGGGCGGTCCGGTTCCCGAGGGCGCGGTGGGCGCCGGCACCGGAACTGTCTGCTTCGGCTTCAAGGGCGGCATCGGCACTTCCTCGCGTCTGGTCGGCGCCCCTCAGGGCGGTTACACGGTGGGCGTGCTGGTTCAAACCAACTTCGGCGGCGTGCTCGAAATCAACGGCGCGCCCGTGGGGCAGGAACTCGCGAAGACCCGCCGCAGAAACCCGAATAGCACGCCGGACGGCTCCTGCATGGTGGTTGTGGCGACCGACGCACCTCTCGATGCCCGCAATCTGAAACGCCTGGCAGCTCGTGCCATGTTGGGTCTGGGAAAAACGGGATCTTACAGCAGCAACGGCAGCGGCGATTATGTGATCGCGTTTTCCACCGCGCCCGACGCACGCGTCCCCGCGGATTCCAAGGTCCGGACACTCTCGCCGCCGCTACTGACCAACGATGCTGTGTCGCCGCTCTTCCAGGCGGTAAAAGAGGCGACGGAGGAGGCCGTCTACAATTCGCTCTTCATGGCAAGGACGACGACTGGATTCGGCGGGCGCACCGTGGAAGCGCTGCCTGTCGACCGAGTCCTGGAAATCTGCCGCAAATACAACGCCATTCGGGAAGGTAAATGAAGGTCTACGGCTGGCTGGGACTTCTGCTCCTCCTCATCGCGGAGTTCTGCCTGTTCCGGAAGATCGAACCCTTCTACTCCTGGTTCTATTGCTTCGCGTGGTGGTCTTACATCCTGCTCGCCGACAACCTTCTGCTCCGGCTGCGCGGCCGGTCGCTGCTTTGCGGGCGGCGCGCCGAACTGTGGCGCATGCTTCCACTTTCGGTCTTTATCTGGCTCAGCTTCGAAGGCTACAACCTGGCACTGCGGAACTGGGCATACAGCAGTGTTCCGGCCGGGATGTGGATCCGCTGGATCGGGTACTCTGTGGCTTTTGCTACCGTACTCCCCGGAGTGTTCATTACTACAGACCTCTTCGAGCACCTGCTTTTCGGACGTCCGGGCCCCTCTTTCGCATCCGAGCACGAGGATTTGCCCGCGCGCCCGCAATCGGCTCCTTCTCCCGCGTTCGCAGTGCTCGGCCTCTGCCTCTGCGTCGCACCGCTGCTCTGGCCCCGCTATTTTTTCGCCGCCATCTGGGTAGGGCCGATCTTTCTGCTCGATCCCTTGCTGGAACGACTCGGGCTTCGGAGCCTTTCGCTGCAGATCGCCACCGGGCAGCGGCGCAGGATCTTCAGCCTGCTGGTCGGGGGGCTGGTATGCGGCATATTGTGGGAATTCTGGAATTTCTGGGCGGCATCGCACTGGATCTATTCGGTTCCGTTCTTCGGGAGTTGGAAAATATTTGAGATGCCCCTTCCGGGTTTCCTGGGTTTCCCGCCCTTTGCGCTCGAATGCTGGATCCTCTATCACCTGCTCAATCAACTGCAGCACCGATGGAGGTCAGGATCTGCGCGCGCGGCCTTCTGGCTCGGCATCGGTCTTTTCTGCATCCTCGTTTTCCGTGCGATCGACAACCACACGGTGCTTCGATTCGTCTCAGGAAGCCCGGGCGTGGCTGGGCCTCAGGCGGTCGAGAGGATGCTTGCGGCAGCGGGCAGGGAGATGCATCGGCATACATCCAAGTGCGGTGGCATGACACCGTCGTGAGGTAGAAGTCAAATGTGGCGTCATGCCGCCGCACGCCAAGGCGCCTTGAGCGCACAGGAGCGTACCCGCATGTCAGTTCATTGGATACTGGCCTTTCTCCTCCTCGCTGCCGGGTGGCAGCAGGGCGAACCCGCGCCGCAGAAGGGTTCCGACGCGAAAACGCCTTACGTGGAGAAAAGCGAGAAGCAGTTTGCTTTCTATCCCGGTGGCAAGATCGAGATCAGCGCCGCCGCTCCCGGCAGCTTCAAAGTCGTAGGCTGGCAGAATGCTTCCGTCAGGGTGGAGATCGAAAAGGTGTTCTTCTACCTCGCCCCCGAGGAGGCGCAGGCCGTCTCCAGGCACTACCCGGCGCGCGTCACCAACACACCGACTTCGGCCCGAATCAGCACCTCCGGTACGCCCAAGCCCGGCGCCATGATGGAGGTGAATGTTCAGGTCTATGTGCCCAGGGAGAGGACCGACCTGAGCATCAAAATGATCAAGGGCGACCTTTCCGTGGCCTCATTGAGCGGATCGATCGAGGCGACGCTCGAGGATGGGAACATCGATGCGAAAGATCTGGCCGGGTATTTTTCGGGGATCACCAAACGAGGCGACCTGATCGTCGAACTGAGCGGCTCGTCCTGGAGGGGCTACGGGTTCATCGCCGCGACGCGGCGCGGCTCTATTGAATTCAAGCTGCCTGTCGACTATTCCGCCGCCCTCCGGCTTGAGACCGGTGACGGCAAAATCTCGGTCGATTTCCCCGAGCAGATGGTCGAAGGGGAGTTGGTGCCGCTGCCGGTAGTAGCGAAAAAGAAAGCACGCTCCGTAAGTGCTCCGGTTGGCGCGGGTGGCCCTTCAATCAAGCTGAAGACCCTCTCCGGCGACATCATCCTCACGGGAACCGGCCGCAAAAACTGAAAATAGAGCATCACTCGGTGATTTCAAGGTGAAGCTCTTTCAGGTGCCTGGGGTCGAGTTCGGACGGGGCATCGAACATCAAGTCGCTGGCGCTGGCGGTTTTCGGAAAAGCGATGACTTCGCGGATGTTGGGTTCATCGGCCAGGAGCATTACCAGGCGGTCGATCCCCGGCGCCATCCCGCCGTGCGGCGGCGCACCATACTCGAAGGCCTCGAGCATGTGTCCGAAGCGGCGGTATGCCTCCTCCTCGCTGTAGCCAAGTCGTTTGAAGATGCGCGCCTGGACGTCGCGGCGGTGGATGCGGATGCTGCCGCTCGAGAGCTCGTATCCATTGCAGACGAGATCGTAGGCTTTGCTCATGACCGAGCCTGGGTCAGTTTCGAGCATGTCCAGATGCTCCTCCTTGGGCATGGTGAAAGGGTGATGGGTGGAGCTCCACGTCTTTGTTTCCTCATCCCATTCGAACATCGGAAAATCGACCACCCAGGCAAATGCCAGCAGATCCGGCGGCGCCAGCTTCAGGCGGTCGCGGAATTCGAGGCGCAGGTTGCCGAGCACCTTGTGGACCAGCGCCGGTGCTTCCGCAACCAGGCAGACCAGATCACCCGTTGCAGCATCCATTCTGCCTGCCAGCTGTGCTGCCTTCTCTGCGCCCAGCGTTTTGGCGAGGCTTCCCTTCAGGCCCGCAGAAGTCCAGCCTATCGTGGCCAAGCCCTTCGCACCCCAGGCCTTGACGAGATCGGTCAGCCCGTCCAGGTCCCTGCGTGAATAGGATGCGCACCCGGGTGCCTTGATCGCTTTTACCGCCTGCCCGCTGCGGGTGGCGTCGGCAAACATCTTGAGCTCCGAATCGCGGAACAAGGCCGTGACGTCGGCGAGCTCCATGCCAAAGCGTAAATCCGGCTTGTCAGTGCCAAACCGGGCCATGGCCTCCTCATAGGTGAGTTTCGGAAAGGGATCGAAGAGGCGCTTGTGGGGAGCGACTGCGGGTACCAACCCCTTGACCAGCCCCTCGACGACAGCGAGCACATCCTCACGATCCACGAACGACATTTCGAGATCGAGCTGCGTGAATTCAGGTTGGCGGTCGCCCCGGAGGTCCTCGTCGCGCATGCAGCGCGCGATCTGGAAGTAGCGCTCGTATCCAGCCACCATGAGGAGCTGTTTGAGTTGCTGCGGGCTTTGCGGGAGCGCATAAAACTTGCCCGGCTGCACACGGCTGGGTACAACATAGTCGCGCGCCCCCTCCGGGGTCGCCTTGATCATAATGGGCGTCTCGATTTCGTAGAAGCCCTGCTGGTCAAGATAATCGCGGATGAACTTTATCGTCTTGTGCCGCAGGGCCATATTCTTCTGCAGCCGCGCCCGCCTGAGATCAAGATAGCGATATTTCAAGCGGAGGCTTTCGTCGGTCTTGTACCCATCGTCGTCCAGCTGGATGGGAAGCGCCTTGGAAGGGTTCAGAATTTCGAGGGCCTGCGCCAGCACCTCCACTTCGCCGGTAGGCATGGCCGGGTTGACCATGCCTGCGGGTCGAGCCTGAACCAGGCCCGTGCACTTCACGACGAATTCATTGCGCAACCGCACCGCGACCCCGGAGCAATCGCCGGATTCCTGATCGACCGTAACCTGTACCAGACCCGACCGGTCGCGCAGATCAATGAAGATCAAGCCGCCGAGGTCCCGGCGCCGGTGCACCCAACCGGACAGCACGATCGTCTTCCCGATGTCAGAAGCGCGCAGATCACCGCAATTGTGTGTCTTGAGCATAAGGTCTCGGTTTCCAGAATGGCGGTTTCATTTGGTCAAAGCCTTAACCACAGCAGATTCTTCAGACAAAGCTTGCCACGGATTCCGCGAAATCCGCGAAAATAATTGCGGCTGCCGGTCATTTTCCGTCAAATCAGTCTGATCCGCGGCCGGGATTCAATTCTGCGCAGGAGAATAGTGTGAAGCGACGTACTGGTTCAGGATTTTTATGAACTCGGCGACGATGTCATCGCCGCGCAAGGTTGTTGTCAGGCAGCCGTCCACGTAGACCGGCGCTTTGGGTTCCTCCCCGGACCCGGGGAGGGAAATCCCGATGTTGGCATGCTTGGATTCCCCGGGACCATTCACCACACATCCCATCACCGCCACTTTGAGCTCCTCCACCCCCCGGTATCGCTTCAGCCACGCGGGCATCTGGGTCCGTAGATAGACCTCGATCTGATCGGCCATTTCCTGGAAAAATGTGGAAGTGGTGCGGCCGCAGCCCGGGCAGGCTGAAACCTGGGGCATAAAGCTCCTGATCTCCAACGACTGCAGGATCTGTTGAGCCACCCGCACTTCTTCGGCCCGATCTCCCCCGGGAGCGGGCGTGAGCGATACGCGGATCGTGTCGCCGATCCCTTCTTGCAGAAGAACAGCAAGAGCCGCCGTGGAAGCCACGATGCCCTTGGCTCCCATACCGGCCTCGGTCAGCCCGAGGTGCAGAGCGTAATCGCATTGTGCCGCCAGGGAGCGGTACACCAGGATAAGATCTTGAACTCCGGAAACTTTTGCGCTCAGGACGATGTGATTGTGCGCCAGTCCATAGTCCTCGGCCCTATGCGCCGATTCGAGCGCACTCAAGATGATGGCGTCAATCATGATGTCGCGGGCGGTGCGAGGCGCGGGGCTCAGACGATTCTGGTCCATGAGCCGGGCCAGCAACGCCTGATCGAGCGAGCCCCAGTTCACACCAATGCGCACCGGCTTGTCGTTTTCGATGGCCACTCTGATCATCCGGCCGAAGTTCTCGTCATGATGCTTGCCAGCCCCCACATTGCCGGGATTGATGCGATATTTGGCCAGCGCACGCGCGCATGTCGGATACTGCGAGAGCAGAAGATGCCCGTTGTAATGGAAGTCGCCGATCACCGGCACTTCGACGCCCAGATCCGACAGCCGCGCCATGATCTCAGGGACCGCACGGGCCGCCGCATGAGTGTTGACCGTGATTCGGACCAGTTCGGATCCCGCGGCAGCCAGGGCAGACACCTGGCGCGCTGTCGCCGGCGCATCCTCCGTATCGGTGTTGGTCATCGATTGCACGACGATCGGCGCATCACCGCCCACTCGAACCCGGCCCACCATGACCGGTGCGGACTTCCTTCTCATTCCCATCGCGACATCACCCGCAGCTTCTCGCATCTCTTTCCTTCCGTGGAGGAAAAATTTAGTCCATCGCGACCGCCTCATCAAGCGCTATTGCTTGGCATCCAAAAGCTGATTGCGAAAACACGAGGATTCTAAGACGCAGGGAAAATCCAGGCTGCTGCTTTTTTTAATCTTAGAGTCTTTGAGTCTTCGCGGTTCAGTACAACTTGTGATAAAGATTACCCCACCACTTGCTTGCCGATGCATACGGTTCTGAGCATCGTGCCGAAGGCAAGCATCGAGAAGGGAGGCTGTGTGGCTGTCGATTGGTATCGTCATCTGAATGAAGCGCTCGGCCCGATTCTGTTCGAGGCGGAGACGATTCAAAACCGGGTCGCGGAACTCGGCCGCCAGATCACGGCGGACTACGACGGCAGAACGCCGCACCTGATCGGAGTTCTCAAAGGGGCTACCGTTTTCCACGCCGATCTCATTCGCGCCATCGGAGTGGGCCTCTCGTTCGATTTCATGGCAGTCGCCAGCTACGGAACCGGCATCAAGAGCAGCGGCGAAGTGCGCATCCTGAAGGACCTGGACGAGAGCGTGGACGGAAAGGACGTCCTGCTCGTGGAGGACATCCTCGACACGGGTCTTACACTTCATTACCTGCTGGAAAACCTGCAATCCCGCAATCCGCGCTCCCTGCGCGTCGTCACCCTGCTCAGCAAGCCGTCCCGCCGGCAGATCGCCGTACATGCGGACTATGTGGGATTTGAAGTGCCCAACAAGTTTGTCGTGGGGTACGGTCTGGATTTCAACCAGCGCTATCGCAATCTACCTTACATCTGCGAGTTGATTCTTCCGCCCGGCACTATCGCAGATCTTTGAGAAAAGACCTGCCGGCAGGCAGCGCGAGCCCGAAGTTCTCGGCGACGGTCTGGCCGATATCGGCCAGGGAATCGCGTGTGCCCAGACTCACGCCCCCAGCGAGCTTGCGGCTGAAGACGAGGATCGGCGTGTACTCGCGCGAGTGGTCGGTGCCCGGTGTGGTCGGATCACAGCCGTGGTCCGCCGTGATGACCAGGCAATCATCCTCCCCCAGAGCTCCGCAGAGCTCAGGCAACCGGCGATCGAATACCTCGAGACCGCGGGCGAAACCGGCGCAATCATTGCGGTGACCCCAAAGCGTGTCGAAGTCGCCGAAATTGCTGAAGATCATCCCCTCAGACGCCAACGCCAGCGCCGTGATCGTCGCGTCCATCGACTCGTCGTTGCCATGGACCGGCAGATCCCTCGTGATACCGCGGCCATCGAATATCGAAGCAACTTTTCCGACTCCGATGACGGACAGGCCCAAGCGCTTCAGCCGATCCAGCAGCGTCTCTCCCGGCGGCGGCACGGCGAAATCCCTGCGGTTGGCAGTACGCCGGTACCTGCCGGACAAGCCGGTGAACGGCCGCGCGATCACGCGCGCCACCCGGTCGGCCCCGACGAGCAGTTTGCGGGCGATGCCGCAGATGCGGTAGAGCTCCTCGAGGGGGATAACCTCCTCATGCGCGGCGATCTGGAAAACGGAGTCCGCAGAAGTGTAAACGATCGGCTTGCCCGTGGCCACGTGCTCATCGCCGAGGTCTTTGATGATTTCCGTTCCCGAAGCCGCCACGTTGCCGAGCACCTGCCGCCCGATTGCATTTTCAAACGGCTCAAGGATCCGGGCAGGAAAACCGGCCGGATAGGTCGGGAATGGCTCCAGGCTCAAGATGCCGGCCATTTCCCAGTGCCCGACCGTCGTGTCCTTGCCATTGGAAAGAATCGCCGCCTTGCCGAAGCAACCGCGGACCGGTTGGGGCGGCTGGAGAGTGGTGAATGGTCTTATCGCTGCCAGCCCCAATTCAACGAGATGAGGCAGCCGCGGCTCTTCCGCACTGATGACGTGCCCGAGGGTGTCACTGCCGGCATCGCCCCAACGCTCGGCATCGGGCATGGCCCCGATCCCCACGCCGTCGAGCACAGCCAGAATGATTCGCTGAAATTTGCGCTCCACCGAGTGACCTCTGGGCGTTCGGATGAGATCAAAAATGAAACCGCAGATGCACGGGGATGCGCGCAGATATTGATCTGCGTGCGTCTGCGTTCATCTGCGGTTCCGTATCTCTTTGCTGCGTCAGCCGCGCATTCCGCGCATTTTCTTGCGCAGCCGCTTGCGGGCGAGTGCCTGCTTGATGCGTTTCTTTTCGCCGGGCTTAAGATAGAACGAGTGCTTCTTGACATCCTTGATGATGTCTTCCTGCTGAACTTTGCGCTTGAAGCGCCGCAGTGCGCTTTCGAGTGATTCGCCTTCGTTGACGATGACTTCCGCCAAGCCTAAACACCTCCTTCCCATAACGACGGCATACCTTACTCTCCCTGCCGGTGGCTGTCAAGCCACAACTGCCTCAACCGATTAATTATACGGCTGTGCCCAGGCTATGAAAAGGTCTGCAGCGCGACTATTTTGGGATTTTGGATTTGGATGGCGGATTTGGGATTTTTCGATTCATGAGAACAGGACTGACATCAGTATCCAAAATCTAAAGTCCAAAATTCTCCTTCTTGTTCGGAGGCGTTTCGGGTTGACGCACGGGCGCCCTGGGTGTGCCGGTTGCACCCGGGTTCACTCGGGGGCGGTCCCAGTCCGCCGCACGGCCTTTCTCGACTTCCTTGCGTTTCCTGCTCAGGCGCTCAACCTCGCTGCGGAGGTACCGCTCGTTCTCGGGGGTCTCATCCAGCTTGCGGATCGTTTCGATGGCGTTGTCGAAATCGAAGAGATTTTCGTAGGTCTCCGCCAGATTGAGGATCGCGCGCCGCCGGCTCTCCGAGCACTCCGCGCAGCTCGCCGAGAGCACTTTGCGGAACGGTTCGATGGCATCATGAAACCTCTTTTGAACCTGGTAGATATTGCCGATCTTGAGCGACACCTGGGCGGCGAGCTGGTCTTTGATGCCGGATTCTTCGAGGCCGTGCAGCTCGCGCAGGGCGCGATCATAGTCTCCTTTCTTAAAGTAAGCGTTGGCACGCTGAAACAGAATCTCCGGGCGATCATCAAGACTCTCCGCGGCGAGGAGCTTGTCGTACTGAGCTATAGCCTGGTCCAGATCGATGAACTCGTTGGCGTAGATGGAGGCCAGTTGGCGGCGCGCCCGGAGTGCCTCCGGACGATCGGGGAATTCCTGGGTAAGCCTGTCGTAGAATTCGATCGCCTGTGGGATCTTGCGCAGATTGAGATAGTAGATATTGCCTATGTTGAGAAGGGCACGCGGGGCATACCTGCCGCGCCGCTCGAGCCTGTAGAGGTCCTCGTCGGCCTGGATGGCCTCGTAGTAGCGCCCCTTGCGCCAGCTCGCCTCCGCCTGGTCCAGAAGCTGGCGCGAGCTGGAGATGCAGCCGGCAAGAAGACCGGGGGCCAGGAGCAGGCACCAGGCAATTATCCGGCTCCGATCACAAGGGCGCGCTCTCATTCCCAGGCTCCTCCGACTCCTCTCCCGCAACCACGGTCACGCTGGCTACGACGTCTCCTTCCTCCAGGTCGATGCACTTGACGCCGAGGGCGGCCCGGCTCTGCGTGTTGCGGATCTGGTCGACATAGAGCTTGATCAGTTTCCCTTGGGCCGTGATCAACATGACGCAGGCGTCTTCGTGGACATGACAGGTATTGACCACCTCGCCGTTCTTTTCACCGACCCGGATATTGATCACACCCGATCCGCCCCGCCCCTGCCGCGGGTACTCGTCCACCCCGGTCCTTTTGCCGAATCCCTTTTCTGTGACGGTCAGGAACTGGCCGTCGCCGGCGAGAGCCGACATCGCCACAACCCTGTCGCCCTGCGCCAGCCGAATTCCGATCACGCCGCGCGCGGTTCTGCCCATCTCGCGGACGTCCTTCTCCGAAAAGCGGATCGACTTGCCCTTGCGCGTCGCGAGCAAGATGTCATAGGACCCGTCAGTCAACTGACACCCGATCAGTTCATCATCTTCCGGCACGGTGATGGCAATGATTCCGGAACTGCGCGGGTTGGAGTATTCGCTCAGCGCCGTTTTCTTGACGATGCCGTCGCGGGTCGCCATCACGACGTACCGGTCCACGTCGAATTCTTTGACCGAGACGATGTCCGCGATCTTTTCCTCCTTGGACATGTTGACCAGGTTGACGATCGCCTTGCCTTTTCCCGCCGTCCCCACATCGGGGATTTCATATACCTTCAGCCAGTAGACGCGTCCCTGGTTGGTGAAAATGAGGAGGTAGCTGTGCGTCGAGGCGACGAAGACATGATCGATGAAGTCCTCCTCGCGCGTGGTCATGCCGATGCGGCCTTTGCCGCCCCTTCCCTGGGAGTGATACAGCGAGGCGTTGGTGCGCTTGATGTAGCCGGAATGGGTGACAGTAATCACCACATCCTCCACGGCAATCAGGTCTTCCAGCGTAATCTCGGCTTCCTCGTCCACGATCTCGGTGCGCCGTTCATCACCATAGGCCTTCTGCAATTCCTTGAGTTCGTCGACGATCACTCCCTTGAGGACATGCTCGCTGGCCAGGATCTCCTTGAGACGGGCGATAAGTTTCAGGATCTCCTCGTACTCGGCATAGATTTTCTCCCGCTCCAGTCCGGTCAGCCGCTGGAGGCGCATGTCGAGAATGGCCTGCGCCTGGAGCTCGCTGAACTGGAACTGCGTCATCAGGCCTTCTTTGGCGACAGCCGGTTCCTTGGATGCTCGGATCAGAGTGATGATCGCGTCTATGATGTCGAGGGCGCGCCGGAGGCCGTCCAGGATGTGCAGGCGTGCTTCCGCCTTGCCCAGTTCGAAAATTGTCCTGCGCCGGACCACGTCCTTGCGATGGTCGATGAAGCAGGTCAGGGCTTCTGCCAGCGACAGGATGCGGGGCTGGTTATTGACGATCGCCAGCAGGATGATGCCGAAGCTGGATTGCATCGGGGTCATCTTGTAGAGGTTATTCAGCACGACCTGGGCCGGCTGGTCTTTCTTGATCTCGATGACGATCCGCATTCCTTCCCGGTCGGATTCGTCCCTGAGATCCGCGACGCCTTCCAGCTTCTTGTCCCGGACCAGCTCGGCGATGCGCTCGATCAGCCTGGCCTTGTTGGTCTGGAAGGGAATCTCCGTCACGATGATCGCCTCGCGGTCGCGTCCCAGGTGTTCAATGGCGGCCCGAGCCCGCATGATGATGATGCCGCGACCGCTGTGGTAGGCGGACCGTATCCCGGATCGGCCGTAGATAAAGCCGGCCGTCGGAAAATCGGGGCCCGGCACCAGGGCCATCAACTGACCCAATGTGGCCTGCGGATTCTCGATCAACAGGATGGTCGCGTTGATGATCTCCGCCAGGTTGTGGGGTGGAATGTTGGTCGCCATGCCGACGGCAATCCCGGAGGATCCGTTCACGAGCAGATTCGGAAACTTGGCCGGCAAGACCAGAGGTTCCGACAGCGACCCGTCGTAGTTGGGACCGAAGTCGACGGTTTCCTTTTCGATGTCCGCCAGCAGTTCGTCCGTTATGCGCGCCATCCGGATCTCGGTGTAGCGCATGGCGGCGGCGTTGTCTCCGTCGACCGAGCCGAAGTTGCCCTGCCCGTCGATCAGGGGATAGCGTATGGAAAATTCCTGAACCAGCCGCACGATCGTGTCATAGACCGCCGTGTCGCCGTGCGGATGATATTTGCCGATGACGTCGCCGACGATGCGCGCCGACTTCTTGTAGGCCTTGTTGTAAGTGTTTCCGAGATCATGCATCGCATACAGCACGCGGCGATGCACGGGTTTGAGTCCGTCGCGGGCGTCGGGCAGGGCCCTGCCGATGATGACGCTCATCGCATAGTCCAGGTAGGACTTGCGCATCTCGTCAATCAGATTTACCGGGGTCTGCTCCAATGCCGGATTCATAGAGGAAATCAGATGTCCAGATTGCGAACGTTGAGGGCGTTATCTTCGATGAAACGGCGCCTGGGTTCGACGGCATCCCCCATCAGGATGGTAAAAATGGCATCGGTTTGCACCGCGTCGTCGATCGAAACTTTCATCAGTGTTCGGGACTCCGGGTTCATGGTCGTGATCCAGAGCTGTTCAGGATTCATTTCTCCCAGACCCTTGTAACGCTGAATGGTAAGGTCCTTTTTGCCGAGGGCGAGAATGTGTTCGAGCAACGCTTCACGGGACACCACCGTGATCTGGCCGCCGTTCTGCTTGACCGAAAAAGGCGGCTTTTCAAAGGGCGTCATTTCAGAGTAGAGATGAAACAGCCGCTGCCATTCAGCCGATGAAAGGAAATCCCAGTTGATCGTCAACTTGCTCCCGTTGCCGTTTTTCTGAATGACCAGGGAATGGAGCCCGTGCTCCTCATCGAGCAGCGTGGTGCATTGATAGCCGATCTCCTGCAGAATCCGGCCGAGCGTCTCCAGCAAGTCCTTCTGCTGGAAGAGCTCCTTCAGACTAAAACCCTGCTGCAGCAAAGCGCCTTCCCCTGCGACGAACAACAGCAGCCGGTCCAGCAGTTCGGAGTTTTCCAGGCGCCGGTTGAGCTTGGCGTAAATCGATGCCCGGTCGTTGATCCCCTTCAGCAACTTCACCAGCGGCGCTCCGCTGAACTGCAGTCCGGTTTTCTCGACCGTCACCACCACATCCTGGGTGGCGCGCTGCATCAGGTATTCCTCCATCTCGCGCTCGGTCCGGAGGTACTTGATGGTTTTGCCGTGCTTGACGGAGTACAGGGGCGGTTGGGCAATGTAGATGTGCCCCCCTTCGACGAGCTCGGGCATCTGGCGGTAGAAGAACGTGAGCAGGAGCGTGCGGATGTGCGAACCGTCGACGTCCGCGTCGGTCATGATGATGATCCGGTCGTAGCGGAGTTTGTCGAGGGCGAAATCTTCCTTGCCGATGCCGGTTCCGATGGCCGAGATCATCGTGGTGATTTCCTGGTTGCTCAGCATCTTGTCAAACCGTGCCTTCTCGACATTGAGGATCTTCCCCTTGATGGGAAGTATGGCCTGGAATTTGCGGTCACGGCCCTGCTTGGCGGAGCCGCCGGCGCTGTCCCCCTCAACGATGTAAATCTCACAGAATTTGGGATCGCGCTCCTGACAATCGGCGAGCTTGCCCGGAAGCAGAGCCGTATCCAGGGCACCTTTCCGGCGCGTCAGATCGCGGGCTTTGCGCGCGGCTTCCCGTGCCCGCGCGGCTTCCACGGCTTTCATCAGGATCTTGCGGGACCACTGCGGGTTTTCTTCAAAAAATGCCCCCAGGTTGTCGTTGACCGCGGTTTCCACGATCCCCTTGATCTCACTGTTGCCGAGCTTGGTTTTGGTCTGCCCCTCGAACTGAGGATTCCGCAGCTTCACGCTGATGACGGCTGCCAACCCTTCGCGCGCATCCTCCCCGGTCGGATTTTCCTTGAGATCCTTGAGCAGATCATGGGCCTGCGCGTAGGAGTTAAGGGTGCGCGTCAGCGCCGACTTGAATCCGATCAAGTGCGTGCCGCCTTCGTGGGTGTTGATGTTGTTGGCAAACGAGAAGATGGTTTCGCTGTAGCCGTCGTTGTACTGCATGGCTACCTCCACGACCACATCCTCTTTTTCGGCCTGGAAGTAAATGGGATTCGGATGAAGGGCGTTCTTGTTCGCATTCAGGTGCTCCACGAACGAGACGATCCCGCCCTCATACCTGAATTCCACGCGCCGATCCGAGCGCAGGTCTTCGAGCACGATCTCCAGGCCTCGGTTGAGAAACGACAATTCCCGGAGGCGGCCGGCAATCGTGTCGTAATTGAACTCCAGGGTCTCGAAGATGGCGGCGTCCGGCATAAAGGTGATTTTCGTGCCGCGACGCTTCGTGGTACCCGTTTCCTTAAACTCCGTGACCGGCTTTCCGCGCTCATAACTCTGCTCGTACACCTTGCCGCCGCGCCAAATTTCCAGGTCCAGGCGCCGGCTCAGAGCGTTGACGACCGAAACCCCGACCCCGTGCAAACCACCCGAAACCTTATAGGAGTCGTTGTCGAACTTGCCGCCGGCATGAAGCACGGTCATGACGACTTCTGCCGCCGACTTCTGCGCCTGCTGATGGAAATCGGTCGGAATGCCGCGCCCGTTATCCACGACCGTGATGCTGTTGTCGATGTGAATGGTGACTTCGATCCGCGAGCAGTAGCCATTGAGAGCCTCGTCGACCGAGTTGTCCACCACTTCATAAACCAGGTGGTGCAATCCTTCGACCGATGTCGACCCGACGTACATCGCGGGTCGCAAGCGCACGGCTTCCAGTCCCTCCAGCACCTTGATTTGCTCGGCGCCGTAAGCTTCTTCCGCCATGCGTTCGGTGACCGGAGAAGCACTCTCCGGGGTGCCGGCTGCGGGCACGTTTGGATCCATATCCTGCATGCTCAAATTCTCTAACTTCGCGCCGTCAGAAGTTGATTTAACCCTTTTTGTTTATAACAACTTATTGCCGAATACTCGAACCCCAAATTATACCACGAAGCGGCACAAAAAAACTATGGAAATCGGCTGGTAGCAAACTTTATATCTTATTGATAACAAACGGTTTTCTGTTGAGCTCGAAGCCCGCCCCAGATCAAACCACGGTTCCTTTAAAAACCATCGAGAAGGTGGAGAGCCCACGGACGTTTTTGTCGTCCCGGCGGTTCATTTTCAGGAATTGTCGGGGTCGACTTTGCCTGCGTGCACACGCAAGCGGCAGGCGTAAGCGTCGAGGCGCGGAAGGACCTGCTCCTTTGCCGTCGTCAGGAAAGTCTGGGTGCGCCGGGATAAGTGATCCAGAAACGCCTGCAGTCGTTCGTTGTCCAATTCGGCTTCCACGTCGTCCATGAGGAAGACAGGATAGAATCCGCAAATCCTGCGGTGAATCTCCATTTGAACGAAATAGAGCGCCAGCAGGCAACTGCGCTGTTGTCCCGCGGAGCCGAAGTCGGCCAGAGGTTTTCCATCCAGCATGAGCATCAGGTCGTCCCGGTGAGGGCCGACGGTGGTAAAACCTTTGCTCTCGTCGATGCTCCTAGCCTTCCTGAGGCTCTGCCGGAAGTAGCCCTCGATCTCCTCTGCGCCGGCGTCGGTCGCTGCGGCGATCGATGAATATCTGATTTCGAGCGATTCCGTGCGGCAAAGCGGATTTACGAGTTCCCTGCTCATTTCCTCGATGTAGCGGCGCCGGTTCCAGAGAATCCGGCTCCCCTCCCGGGCCAGCTTTTCGTCCCAGCTCTCGAGCAACTCACGCTCCGTTTTTCCGGCGCTCTTCCGCATGGTCCCAAGGAGATGATTCCTCTGCCGCAGCGCTCTGTTGTAAGCTGCCAGGCGCTGCATGTGCCCGGGGTACGCAGTGATCATGGCGCGATCAAGAAACGCCCGTCGCTCGACGGGCCCGCCGCGAACCACCTTCATGTGTTCCTGGGTAAAGGCCAGGGTGTGGAGGTTGCCGATGAATTCAGTCCATCCCACCGGCTTGCGGTAGAGCAGCAGCTGCTTTTCTTCCGCCAGGGAGATCGAGATCCCCAGATCCCGCGTCGTGGTACCGTGTTGGATTTTTCCTTCCAGACGGCATTCCTGCCGGCCGTGCTGGATGCAGTCTCTCGGGGTCGCGGTTCGGAAACTCCTGCCGTAACCAAGCAGGTAGATCGCCTCGAGGAGGTTTGTCTTGCCCTGCCCGTTCTGTCCGTACAGGAGGTTCGTGCCAGGGCAAAACTCAATCTCCTGCAGGTCGAAGTTGCGGTACTGATAGAGGCGGAGATTGAGTACCTGCACATTTAAAACTTCATGGGCATGACGACATAACGGTAATCCAATTCCGTCGGGCCCACCGGTGCGAGCATTCCCTGCGTCTCGGAATCCTTGACCAGGATGTTTATGGTATCCGATTCGCAGGCGCCCAGGAAGTCCAGCAGGTACTGGGGATTGAATCCGATGCTGATTTCGGCGCCTTCGTACTCGACCTCGACCTGTTCGTGAGCCTCTCCGGCATCGGCGCTGCTGGCGGTGATCTCGGCCACACCCCGGCTGAAGGCGAGCCGCACGGCGCGCAGCTTTTCGTCGGACATCACCGCCGCTCTGCGGATCCCTTCCGCGAGCGTGCGGCTGGGCGCGACAATACGCTTGTCGTTGTCGCGCGGAACCACCATTTCGTAGTTTGGAAACTGGCCGGCGAGAACCCTGGAGATCAGCTTTTTGCCCCCGACGGAGAAAAAGATGTGATTCTCATCCCTCCCGAACTCGACCGGCAACTCCGCGTCCCCGATGAGCCTGAGGATTTCCACCAGGGTCTTGCGTGGGATCAGAGCACGAATTTCAGCTTCGCCGGTCTCGATCTCCACCGTCTTGGTTACCAATGCCAGTCGGTGGCCGTCCGTGGCTACCATGCGCATCTCGTGCGGGCCGAGAACAAGAAGCGCGCCGTTCAGCGAATAGCGGGACTCTTCCTGGGTGATCGCAAACATGGTGCGCAGGATCATGGCCCTCAGGTCGTTTCCCGGGAGAGGGATCCCTGCCGCCGGCGTCTGCGGTATGGATGGAAAGTTTTCACGAGGCAGGCCCACCACTTTGTACTCCGACCTCCCCGCCTTCAATTTCACCCAGTCGTTTTCGAGCAGAGTGCAGTGGATCTCGGATTCTTCAGGGAGCAGACGCACAATGTCGAAAAGCCGCCGCGCCGAGACCGTCAGGGTGCCGGGCGCATGCACTTCCGCCGCACAGCCGCAGCAGATGCTGACATCCAGATCCGTCGCGGCAATTCCGAGCCCGTTTCCCGATGCTTCCAGCAAAATATTCGAGAGAATCGGAATCGTGCTTTTTTTCTCGATCACTCCCTGAACGAGGTTCAACTCATTCAACAGCAAATTTCTTTCAACCGTGAATTCCATGAAACCCTGCTCCTTGGAGAAGAAACTGCAAAGGAAGCGATTATAAACAAAACCAGCCGGCAGCGCGACCTTGAAGTTGAGTCCAAGCGCCGATTTTTTCCTTTTCTGAAGATTAATAGATTACATCTTTACTAGAAGAAATAGTAGGGCCGGTGAATCTGTTGAAAAGAGGGCTAAGACGAAATTTCCGAACGAGCTGAAGATTGGATTAAAAAAAGGCACGCTGAGGAAATGGGTCCTGATTTGTGGAAAACATCGAACCATGCGGCAATCCACAGGATTTGCGGCGGTACCCGTGTGAATAAGAACGCTAATCTTACGTGTCAAACCAATTAGCCTGTTGATCTTCCTGTGCCAAACGATGAGGTTTTGAATCAGCGGAACGAGGGCAGGATCTTGGTGAGGGCGGCGGCGATTTCGGAGTCTTTCTTTTTTTGCTCCTCGATCTTGCGAATCGAATGCAGTACCGTGGTGTGATGCTTGCCGCCGAAATCCTTGCCGATCTGGGGCAGGGACAGCCCCGTGACTTCCTTGCAGATGTACATGGCGATCTGCCGCGGCTGCGAAATGCGACGGGCGTTGTTTTTTGATTTGAGTTGCGTGGGTTTCAGGCCGAAATAGCCGGCGACGGCGCGGATGACCATCTCCGAGGTGATCGAACGCCGGTCGTCCTTTACGAGGTCCTTGAGGACCTCCCTGGCGTAGCTGATGTCGATCTCCGAGGCGTCCATGCCGTCGAGAGAAGCGCGGGCGGTGAGACGGATCAGAGCCCCCTCGAGTTCCCGGATGTTGGAGCGGATGCTGCTGGCCACATAGACCGCGACCGAGTCTGGCAGCGCCACGAGGTCCGACTCCGCCTTCTTTCTGAGGATCGCGATCTTGGTCTCGAGATCGGGCGGCTGAATGTCCGCTATCAGGCCCCACTCGAAGCGGGAGTGCAACCGCTCTTCGATCGTGGGGATTTCTCGCGGCGGACAGTCACTGCTGATCACGATCTGCTTCTGTGCGTCGTAGAGCGCGTTGAACGTGTGAAAGAACTCTTCCTGCGTGCGTTCCTTGCCCGCCATGAATTGGATGTCATCCATAAGCAGGATATCGATGTTGCGATACTTCTCCCGGAACTGGCTGGTGCGGTCAAATCGAATTGAGTTGACGAGCTCGTTCATGAACCGCTCCGAGGACATGTAACTGAGGTGCAGCCTGGGAGCCTTGCTCTGGATGAAGTGCCCGATGGCATGCATGAGGTGGGTTTTGCCCAACCCCACACCACCGTAAATGTATAACGGGTTATACGCCTTCGAAGGCTGTTCTGCCACAGCCAGGGCCGCAGCGCGCGCGAATTGATTGCTGGAGCCCACTACAAACGAATCAAAGGTGTATTTGGGGTTGAGAGGGAAGGATCCGGCGGGGCCGTCTGCCGCCTGGCTCGCTGCAACCGGAGTTTCACTCGCCGGCGGGGTTCCCACGGAAACCTTCAGCTGGAGCGGACTGCGGGCAGCTTCCTTTACCGCTTCACGCAGCACGTCCGAGTAGTTCTCCAGCAGCCACTTCTTGAAGCTTTCGTTGGGGACGGTAAGGTGAAGTGCGTGGCCGTCGCAGTAATCGAAGACGATCGGGCGAAACCAGGTTTCAAAACACTGTGAGTTGACCCGCTTGCAGACACTGGACAACACCTGGGTCCAAACTTCCATACGACACTCTTAGGAGAAACGAATAGATGATTATGATGAATTAGGTGATCTCCGCTGGATGTGTCAAAATTTCCACAGGTGTTTCCACAACTGTGGAAAAGCGCACCACCCCCTCGTGCAGCAGGTACTTCTTGTTCTCCTACTGCCCCCGAGACTTCAAATTCAGGGGATTTCAATTTGCCAACCCTCTTGGGGTGGCGCGAAGCGTTTCGACCCAACAACGGGCGTGAAAGTAACACACAGGTTAGATGCTTGCAACCAAAAAAAACAAAAATAAATTTCCGGCACGATGACGCTGAAACCAGCGACTGGCGCGGGTTTTGAGACACTCTGGCCTTCGGAGGTAATCCCGATGCGGGTGCGGAAACCGTGCCTGTTTTGCAAATTGGAAGGGCCCGTTTTTGGGGAGATGTTTCCTCGGAGTTGCTCCTGAATTCGGTCGCATCGGCTCTTGCAGCGGGGGGCGCGGCTCCGGTGCAACTCACGAGTTCCGGATGGCGTGTGGCACTCATGTGCACCGCAGCCGCATACGAGGAGGCGGGATCGGATGGGTCCGCGGATCAACGGTCCTGCTTGCGGTCCTTGAGGTCTTTCTTCAAATCCAGCCTGTCGCGGCGGATGTCACGCACATCCTGACGCTTGTCACGGACATCGTTCCTGATGTCTCTCTTGTCGCTCCTGATATCGCGACGATCCGCCTTGATGTCAGCGGGATTCTCCTTGTTTTTCATATCCTGCCTGAGATCCTTGCGATCGGCGCGGAGGTCCTTCGTGTCATTGCGAATGTCCCGCTTGTCCGCTCGCAGATCTTTGCGGTCCCGCTTCAGATCTCTGATGTCCCGCTTGATATTCCTGGCGTCCTGCTTCTTGTCCCGTGCTGCGGGTTGGAGCTGCGCAGCCGTTCCACTGTAAGCTGTCCCGAGGCTCAGCCCACCGGCAGCAGGGCCTGATTTGCCGCATTTTTTCAATCTCTGCGACTCAAGGCCCGCCTCGCGAGGTTGCGGTCAGATTCCCCCGCGATTGCCGCCCGCCACTCGGTTTCATGGGGTATCATTGGGTGGATATGTTGCGCGACCCGGAATTTTTCGGAGATCAGGAACTTGTACTTATTTACATGGCAAAGCGATTGAAGGAGGCGCGCGCTGTTGAGGACGCACTGAATGCGGGTGCGGTGGATTATGCTGTCGTCCCGGAACAATATACCGGCGGGATTTTCTTCAGCTCTCGAAGAGTGGGTGCTTTCTTTTATATCAGTCCGCAGTCTCGGGCGCGAGCTCGTGCAGCGCTCTGGGCGCGTGGCTTCATACCCAGGGACGAACCCTAAGTCATATTCCTCGGCGTTCCAGGCTGGAGCCCGCCGCCGCTCCGCCGCTCCCCGCTATTCGAGATCGTGAAAATGGGGGAGCAGGCGCTGGTAAGTCTTGGGGAGTTGCTCGGGCAAAACTCGCGTCTCCGACACGATCGAAACAAAGCTGGTGTCGCCGGTCCAACGCGGCAGGACATGCATGTGCAGGTGGTGATCGACCCCCGCGCCGGCCATTCTGCCCAGGTTGAAACCGAGATTGAATCCATCAGGATGGTATTCGTTCTGCAACGCAGCCTCACACCGTTGGGCCACGATGAGAAAATCGTGAAGCTCCTCTTTGGCAGCATCGCCGAGGAGGGAGATGTGCCGGTTGGCGACGATCAGCATGTGCCCGGACGTGTAGGGAAAGAGGTTCAGGATGACGAACAGCGTTCTGCCGCGGAAGAGGAGGAAGTTCTCCCGGTCCTTTTCGCGCGCGGCGACTATGCGGCAGAAAACGCAACCGGCGTCAGTGTGATCGATCCTGGTTATATAGTCATAACGCCAGGGCGTCCACAATCGGTCCATTAGACGTTGATCAGATCCTTGATTTCCTTGCCGGGCTTGAAGTATGGGACCTTTTTGGCCGGGACAGTCACGCCGCTGCCCGTTTTGGGATTTCGACCCTGGCGTGAAGCCCGGTGGCGGATGCGGAAGGAACCGAAGCCGCGGAGTTCGATCTTCTCACCCCGCTGCAGGGAATCGGTGATGCTGTCCAGGACGGTCTGGACGATGACTTCTGCATCCTTCTTGGTCAGTTCTGACTGGCCGGCGACTTCTTCAACCAATTCTGCTTTAGTCATTACGATTTGTCTCCAAGATTATTTCCAAAGGTATTGAAATCGTATGTGAGACTCCGAACGATCCGGATTCAAGGTGAGGACAGATCGGGCGTCTCCCAGCAGTATATCCAAGATTGAAATCTTCTTCTTCGGTGGAGTGACAATTCTCGGTTCGCCGACGATGCCGGCCATCTTGGCGGCTGCAGCGACGGCGTCCTGCAGCGCGCCCAGCTCATCCACCAAGCCATTGTTCTTGGCCTCCAGGCCGGTATAGACGCGACCATCGGCCAGCTTTTCCACGTCGGCCTGGTTCATCCTGCGGCTGGCGGCCACATCCTTGATGAACTGGCCGTACATGTTTTGAATGAGGCTTTGGAAATAGGCCTTCTCGGCATCCGTGAGCGGGCGGGAGGGAGATCCGGTATCCTTGAACTCGCCGCTCTTGAAAACGATGTCCTGCAGCTTCGCCCACTTCAGCAACTCCGAGTAGTTATACCACTCGACAATAACGCCGATGCTGCCGGTGATGCTGCCGGGATTGGCGTAAATCCTGTCGGCTGCGCAGGCGACGTAATAGCCGCCGGAAGCGGCCACAGACGCCATGCTGACGACCACCTTCTTGCGAGTTTCGGCGCGAAACTTCCGCACCGCCTCGAACATTTCCTGGGAGGCCGCAACGCCGCCGCCGGGGCTGTTGACTCGCAGCACCACAGCCCGTACTCCCGGCGAGCTGCCGATGTCTTTGAGTTGATCTGTGAATTCCTTGGAATCGAAGATGATTCCTTCCAGGTCGAGCACCGCAACCGCGTTGCTCGAAAAGGAAAAGGAAGAGCCCGCGCCGCCGGAAAAATACAGAGCCAGCGCCAGGAGGGAGATGGCAAAAAAGAGCACAGCCCCACCCCCCACTACCAGCCACAGCAAGAGATTGGATCGCCGTTCAGGCATGGATTCAGATCCTGCCGACTGCAGATCAGTCGGTGCTGGGTTTCTTCAAGCGCTGCAATTGATCGCCGAGACGCTCCCCCATCGACGCGTTGCCGGAGTCGGCTGACGCCATGTAGGAAGTGAACTCGAGCCGCGGCTCTTCCTCCTTCATCGCCTTCAAACTCAGCCCGATCTTCTTTTCGGCCAGGTTGAGCTTGATGATTCTCATTTCGACTTCCTGGCCGACGTTGAGGAATTCCGTGGGCTTCTCGACATGCTTATCGTCCAACTCGGACACATGGCATAGTCCTTCGATTCCCTCCTCGAGCTCGACGAAAGCGCCGAAATTGGTCATGCGGGCAATCTTGCCCCGCACGATCTGACCGAGCTGGTGGCGGCTAAACCAATCTTCCCAACGATCGGGCTCCAGCTGCTTGATGCCGAGGCTGAGCTTCTGGTTCGCGGCGTCGATGCTGAGAATGACGGCCTGGACCTCGTCACCTTTTTTAAGCATTTCCGAGGGATGCTTGATGCGCTTGGTCCAGGACATATCGGAGACGTGGACCAGTCCGTCGATGCCTTCCTCGACTTCCACAAAGGCCCCAAAATCCGTGACGTTGCGCACTTTCCCGGTGATGACCGTGCCGGGCGCATAACGCGTTTCAATGACATCCCAGGGATTCGGCTCCGTCTGCTTCAGGCCGAGGGAGATCCTCCGCGCCTCGATGTCGATGTCCAGGACCACGACCTCAACCATGTCGCCGACGGTCACGATCTTGGAAGGGTGCTTCACACGCTTGTTCCAGGTCATCTCCGAGATGTGGATCAGGCCCTCAATGCCGGGTTCGAGCTCGACGAATGCTCCGTAATCGGTCAGGCTCACGACCTTTCCCTGGATGCGGATATTCTTGGGGTAACGCATGTCCGCATGCAGCCAGGGATCCTCAGTCAGCTGTTTGTAGCCCAACGAGACGCGGCCATCTTCGCGGTTGAACTTGATGACCTTTACTTTCAGCTTGTCGCCGACGGAAAACAGCTCGGAAGGATGATTGACGCGTCCCCAGGACATGTCGGTGATGTGGAGGAGCCCATCGACGCCGCCAAGGTCAATGAAGGCGCCATAGTCGGTGATGTTCTTGACCACGCCTTCCATGACTTTGCCGTCCTCGAGCACTTCGAGGGTTTTCGCCTTTTCCTCTTTCATGGATTCTTCCAGAACGGCCTTGCGGGAGAGGACGATGTTGCCGCGCTTCTTGTTGACCTTGATGACGCGCATCTCGAACTCTTCACCGCGCAGGCTGTCGAGGTTCCGGACGGGTCTCAGATCGATCTGCGAGCCGGGAAGAAACGCGCGCACGCCGATGTCGACTGCCAGGCCACCCTTGATGCGCTCAATGACCCTGCCCTTGACCGTGGACCCCTCGCGATAGGCGCGTTCGATCTCATCCCAGATCTTCATGCGCTCCGCTTTCTCACGCGAAAGCACGACGTAGCCCTCGGAATCCTCCGTCTGCTCCAGAAACACGTCCACAGCGTCGCCGACTTTGATACTGACCCGGCCCTGTTCGTCCGTAAATTGGGCAATTGGTATGATGCCTTCGGACTTGAATCCCACGTCCACAATGACGCCGCCGCCGGAGATGGCGATGACCTTGCCTCGGATTACTTCTCCTTCAGAAAAGCTCTGGGTTCTTCCCTCGTGTGCCGCGAGAAGTGCTTCAAAGCTGCTGTCTTCACTCTGATCGGCACCCTTCTGAGACTGGGGCCGGGATGGGGCGCTTTCCTCCGCAGAACCTCCTGCGTCCGTCTGCGCGTCGTTGATGTCAAATGGCATTCTCTCCTCCTGAATTTGACCCAAACCGGCTTGGATCGCACCGGCTCAGGATCTTTGCAAATACTATAATGGCTTTGTGATCTGGCGGGAATAAAAGAGGATTACCCGAAAGGTTTAAGTTCCAAGCCTGCAGCAAATCCAAGGGTCATCATTCCTTCGATCACAAGAAGTATAAAAACGCTTTTATACCCCAGCCCCCCGGTATTGTCAAGTACAAGCTTTTATGTAAGTTACGGCTCCCTGGGGTGCGCAGGTCTGCCCGCACCTGATTTTTCCCCGCTGCGGGTCGCTCCGCTCCACGGCGGCGGCGAGTCGCCATACGCGCGGACGCCCCGCAGTTTTTGAGCTTGCCCCGGAATCGACGGTAATGAAAGAATAGGCGCACCTGTGGGCCCGTATCAACCACCGAACTGTAAACAGTGAGGATAATCACCGTGAAGCTCAAAACTCATTTCCTCGTATGTCTGCTGGCCGTGACGCTGACCGTGCTGTCGGCCGCAGCCCAGAGCAAGATCACGACTCCCAAAGAGCACTTCGGGTTCAACATCGGTGACGACTACCAGCTTGCGAACTACGCGCAAATGGTCGACTACTGGAAAAAGCTGGCCCAGCAGTCGGATCGCATCAAGCTCGTCGAGATCGGCAAGACTGCCGACAATCGCACGATGTTTATGGCCGTCATCACTTCGCCTGAGAATCAGAAGAAACTCCCGCACCTGAAGGAGATCGCAGGCCGCCTGGCGCTGGCGGAAGGATTGACCGACGAGCAGGCTAGAGCCCTGGCGCGTGAAGGCAAGGCCGTCGTATGGATCGACGGAGGTCTGCACGCCACCGAATGCCTGGGCGCGCAGCAGCTCATCGAACTGGTCTGGCAGATGGTGAGCATGAATGATGCCGAGACGCTTAGGCTGCTCAACGACGATATTCTCCTGGCCGCGATCGTCAATCCCGACGGGATGGATCTGGTATCCAACTGGTACATGCAGACTCCGGATCCGGCCAAGCGCACGATGAGCGGGCTGCCGGTCCTATATCACAAGTACGTCGGCCATGACGACAATCGGGACTTCTACATGTCGAACATGCCGGAAACCACGGCCATCAACAACGTTTTCTATCACGAGTGGTTCCCCCTGATCGTCTATAACCACCACCAGACCGGACCAGCCGGGACCGTGCTGTTTGCGCCGCCTTTCCGCGATCCGTTCAATTATAATTTCGATCCGCTCGTGCCCATCGGCATCGACCTGGTCGCGGCGGCCATGCACGACCGTTTTATCGCCGAGGGTAAACCGGGGGCCACGATGCGCACCGGCTCGAGCTATTCTACCTGGTGGAACGGAGGATTGCGGACGGATGTCTACTTTCACAACATGATCGGACTCCTGACCGAAGCGATCGGCAATCCGACTCCCCAGAGCATCTCGTTTGTCCCTCAGCAGCAGCTCCCGAGGGCGGACCTTCCCTACCCGATCCAGCCCCAGCAGGAGTGGCATTTCCGGCAGTCCATCGACTATTCGATCACGGCTGACCGCGCGGTTCTGGACGTGGCATCCAAGTATCGGGAGGAGTTCCTCATGAACATTTACCGCATGGGGAAAAACTCCATCGACAAAGGAAACCGTGACAACTGGACCGTGCATCCGAAAGAAATCACGGCAATTGAAGAGGCTCAGGCGAGAGACCGTGCGGCTGCAAGTACAGCAGCTGGCGCCGGAGCCCCGGGTCAGGCCGGCGGGCGCGGCGGGGCTCCGGGTGGGAGCGGCGGCAGGGGTGGCGGCGTCGCGTTGAAGTATTACGATATGATGCGGGATCCCTCGCGGCGTGATCCTCGCGGCTTTATCATCCCCTCGGACCAGCCCGACTTTCTCACCGCAACCAAGTTCGTCAACGCTCTGATCAAGAACGGAATCACCATTCATCGAGCTACCGCTCCGTTCCAGGTCGGCGGCAAGAGCTATCCCGCCGGTTCCTACGTCGTCAAAGCCGCCCAGGCATTCCGGCCGCACATCATGGACATGTTCGAACCCCAGGATCACCCGAACGACCTCCAGTATCCGGGTGGTCCTCCGCGGCCTCCGTACGACATCGCCGGTTGGACCCTGGCCTACCAGATGGGCGTCAAATTCGACCGCATCCTCGATGGCTTTGACGGACCATTCGAAAAAATCACCGGCTTTGCGAAGCCGCCTGCCGGCAAGGTCTTGTCTGTCCAGGGGACGGCTGGCTTCCTGTTGAGCCATCAGATCAACGACGCATTTATCGCGACCAACCGGTTGTTGAAGGCCAATGAAGAAGTGTATTGGCTCAAAAAGCCGATCAGCGCCAATGGAAAGAACTATCCGGCGGGTACGCTGTTTATTCCCGCCAAGCCGACCACTGCAGCGGTCTTGGGGACGCTGGCCAGGGACTTCGGCCTGAACTTCGATGCGGTCACCACGAGACCGACCGGCGACGCTCTGAAGCTCCGGCCGGTGCGCATCGGCCTCTGGGACCAGTATGGCGGCAATATGAATTCGGGTTGGACCCGATGGTTGCTCGAGCAATTCGAGGCTCCGTTCGAGCTGGTTTTTCCACCCAGGCTGGACGCGGGCAACCTCGCTTCTAATTTTGACGTGCTGATCTTTGTCAGCGGCGCCATGCCGGCGCTCCCTGCGGAAGGCGGCGGTCGCGGCGGCCGTGGTGGTGGCGGTTTTGGCGGGGGGGCCCAGGCGACCATCCCCCCTGAATATAAGGATCGGGTAGGCACAATAAGCGTGGCGACGACCGTTCCGCAGCTGCGCAGGTTCCTGGAAGAGGGCGGCACCATTCTCACGATCGGCAGTTCGACGAACCTCGCCTACCACCTTGGCCTCCCGATCGCGGACGGGCTGGCCGAGAAGCAGGCCGACGGCACAGAAAGGCATCTGGCGCGCGACAAGTTTTATGTCCCCGGCTCCGTGCTCCAGGGCCGCGTGAATTCAAGCGATCCACTGGCCTACGGCATGGAGGAATTGGTGGACTTCTTCTTCGACAACAGCCCCGTGTTCCACCTCGAACCCGCTGCTTCTCTTGCGGACCTGCGGCCGGTGGCCTGGTTTGACAGCAAGACGCCACTGCGCAGCGGCTGGGCCCTGGGCCAGGGATATCTGGAACAAACAGTAGCGGTTGTGGCGGTGCCGGTCGGGAAAGGCAAGCTGTTTCTGTTTGGGCCCGAGATTCTCTTCCGCGGCCAGCCGCACGGCACGTTCAAGTTCCTGTTCAACGGGATCTACTATGGCCCGGCTGAGCCGGTGACATTTAGATAGTCGGAAAGAAACCTCAGCTGTGGATTCCACGAACCAGGCGTTTCCTGGAATCCGTGGCCGGTTTCTTGCAGCATCTGGTATAATAAAGGTTTTTGTGAGGCGTACATGAAAAAGGATATACATCCCCAATACCATAAGGTGCAGGTAAGTTGCGCCTGCGGGAACCAGTTTGAGACTCGATCCACGAAGAAGGAGATCCGCCTGGAGATCTGCTCGGCCTGCCATCCTTTCTTCACCGGGAAGCAGAAGCTGATCGATACTGCCGGCCGCATCGAACGTTTCCAGAAAAAGTACAGTCTGAAATAGCGGCTGCCCACGGATAGAGGATATATCCATGCCGGGTAGCGACAAAAAGGGGTCACCCGAAGACATTCTTGTCGGCGGGCAGGCAGTGATCGAAGGCGTCATGATGCGCACGCCGTACGCCTATGCGGTGGCGGTCCGGCGCGCGGATGGTTCGATGACTGTCAAGAAGGAGCCCGTGCGCCGTCTGGCCGACGTCTGGAAGCCCCTCACGTGGCCTGTCGTCCGCGGTTTCGCTGTCCTGCTGCAATCCCTGGTGCTGGGAATCCGCACGCTCAACTTCTCCTTTAATGCGGCGGTTGCGCATGCTGAAGCGAAACCCGATGCTGCGGCGACCACCCCATCAGGCCAGACATCCCGGGACAGCAGCTGGCTGCCGATCGCGTTGTCAATGGGTGCGGCCGCGATCGTTGCTATCGGAATTTTCATCCTGGTGCCGCTCTACATCACGACGTGGCTGAAGGGGTATTTTGCGGCCGTT
Organism: Terriglobia bacterium; assembly: GCA_020072565.1. NCBI lineage: Bacteria > Pseudomonadati > Acidobacteriota > Terriglobia > Terriglobia bacterium. The sequence continues at coordinate 65,884 of JAIQGI010000001.1, read as the reverse complement.
CACAACTGGGTTGTCTTCAACCTCGTCGACGGCGTGATCCGGGTCGTGTTCTTTCTTTCCTACATCCTGCTGATAAGCAGGATGAAAGACATCAAGCGCGTTTTTCAATATCACGGCGCCGAGCACAAGGTGGTCTATACCTGGGAAGCCCGTGAAGAACTGACGGTCGAAAACGCCCGTAAGAAGTCCACGTTGCACCCCCGCTGCGGCACCAGCTTCCTGCTGTTCGTGATGGTGGTCAGCATCGTGGTCTTCTCCATTTTTAAGTTCCAGGCCTTCTGGGCCATTTTCCTTTCGCGTGTGGTACTGATCCCGCTTATCTCGGGCCTGTCCTACGAGCTGATCCGTTTCTCGGCTCCCCGCAGCCGGCAGGGCTTCTTCCGGCTGGTGGTTCTTCCTGGTCTGACGCTCCAGCGCATTACGACCAAAGAGCCCGGCGACGAGCAGCTGGAAGTCGCGATCCGCGCGCTCCAGGAAGCGCTTGCACTCGACAGCATCAAAGCGCGCGAGGCTCAGGCTGCCGCTTAGCGGACCTTTTGTGCCTCCCTCATTCCTGGCCGCGCCCAGGGAAATATCCTATAATTTCGACGGGCAATCCCATGATCGACAAGCTGAATGAACTCGAGCAGAAATTCGAAGAGCTCAACCGGCAGTTGGCTGACCCGGCGGTTCATGCCAATCCGGCTGCCTACCAGAAGTATGCCAAGGCGCACCGGGACCTGAGCGGAATCGTCGAAAAATTCAAGGAGTATAAGGATCTTCTGCACGGCATGGAAGAGACCAAGATGCTGCTCGAAGCGGAAGCCGACCCCGAAATGCGGAAGCTGGCGGAAGAGGAGCTGGCGGCGCTTGAAGCCCGGACCGGCGCCTGCCAGAAGGACCTTCAGCTGCTGTTGATGCCCAAAGATCCCAACGATGAAAAGAATGTGCTGCTTGAGATCCGCGCCGGCACCGGAGGCGACGAAGCGACGTTGTTTGCCGCCGAGCTCTTCCGCATGTACGTACGCTACGCGGAGCAGTGCGGATGGCGCGTGGAGGTTACCGAGGAGCATCTTTCGGAGGTGGGCGGGTACAAGGAGATCATCGCGATCGTGGAAGGGGAGCGCGTCTACAGCAAGCTCAAGTACGAGAGCGGCGTGCATCGGGTCCAGCGGGTTCCGGCCACCGAAGCCAGCGGCCGGATCCACACTTCCGCCGTGACGGTTGCAGTCCTGCCCGAGGCCGATGACGTCGAGATCAAGATCGATCCCAAGGACATCCGCACCGATACCTTCTGCTCTTCCGGGCCGGGGGGCCAATCCGTCAACACGACCTACTCTGCAGTGCGCATCACCCACCTCCCGACGGGGCTGGTGGTTTCGTGCCAGGACGAAAAGTCCCAGATCAAGAACCGAGCCAAGGCGCTGCGTGTGTTGCGCTCGCGGTTGTACGACCTCGCCCTGCAGGAGCAGCTGAAGTCCATCGCCGAGAACCGGCGCAGCCAGGTGGGCAGCGGCGATCGTAGCGAGAAGATCCGGACCTATAACTTCCCTCAGAACCGCGTGACCGATCACCGGATCGGATTGACGGTGCATAACCTTGCCGGTGTCCTCGACGGCAACATAGGTTCGGTCATCGAAGCCCTGATCACCCATTTCCAGGCTGAGAAACTGAAGCAATCTGTTGTGATGCCCGTATCCCAGGCAGACTAACGAGAAGTGCGGTGGCAGGATGCCCGTTTCCTGATTTCCATCAAAACAGCGCAGGCCGGGCATTTCAGGCCGGAATCGGGGAGTGCGCATCCTCTCGCCGGACTTGGGTCGAAGTATGAATTCGGAGCACATGGTGCAAGAGGTCGCCACCGTCGGGGCCGCGCTCAGTTGGGCGACCGAGGAATTTCGGCGGGCGAAAGTCGACTCTCCCCGGCTGACTGCTGAGGTGCTTCTGGCGCACATTCTGAGTTGGGAACGGGCACGCCTTATCGGCCACATCTACGATCCGCTGGCTGCCGGTGCCTGGGAGAAATTCCGGACGCTGGCGAGGCATTGCGCGGCGGGGGAACCCCTGCACTATCTGACAGGCGAACGGGAATTCTATGGGCTTCCTTTTCGAGTGACGCCCGCGGTGCTGATTCCCAGGCCGGAGACTGAGATCCTGGTGGAGCATGCGGTGGAATGGGTGCGCAGGCGCGGAGGAGGCGTGCGGTTTGTGGATGTCGGGACCGGCTCGGGATGCATCGCGATCTCCGTGGCGCGCGAGCTTCCCGGCGCGCGCGGCTGGGCGACCGACATTTCGAGAGAAGCGCTGGTGCTGGCGCGGGAAAATGCGGACCGGCTCGGCGCCGCGGCGCGCATCGGGTTTGTCTGCTGCGATCTCCTGGATTGCTTTCCGGCGCGGCCGTTGTTCGACCTTATTCTCAGCAACCCGCCCTACATTTCCGGGGCGGATGTGCCCGAACTGCCCCGCGTGGTCCGCGAGCACGAACCTCACCAGGCTCTGTTCGGGGGGGAATCGGGGCTCGAGGCTTCGCGCCGCCTGATACCGCAGGCAGCTGCGCGTCTCGCAGCGGGAGGCTGCCTGTTGCTGGAAGTCGGCGCCGGGCAGGCGAGCGAGGCTGCGGAACTCATCAAGCGGGCGGATTTGACCGTGACCTTGACTATCAAGGATCTGCAGAGCATCCCCCGTTGCCTCGTCGCGCAGCGGAGGATCCAGTGACGGCCACCACAAGGCGTCACGGATCGGACCGATTAGAATGCGCCCAGTGCGTGCAGTCGGTGGCATGTTTCGTCTTTGACTGACGGGGGTTAAGATGGACAAGATTCGCATCACGGGAGGAACGCGGCTGGCCGGCCGTGTGGAGATCAGCGGTGCCAAGAACGCAGCCCTGCCTGCCATGGCCGCTTCACTGCTCACGCCGGAAACCATTGAACTCGAGAATATACCGCGCGTGCAGGATATCTTCACAGCGCGGCGGCTTCTGGCCGAGATGGGCGTTGCGGCGGAAATCACCCCGTCCGGCCTGGCGAGGCTGAAGGCCGATCACCAGCTCACCTCCCGCGACGCGCCCTATGAGCTGGTGAAGACCATGCGTGCCTCCATCCTCGTTCTTGGCCCACTGGTGGGGCGGTTCGGGTTCGCACGCGTCTCACTCCCCGGAGGCTGTGCCATCGGCGCGCGGCCGGTGAATCTCCATCTTATGGGCTTGGAGAAAATGGGGGCGCACTGCGACATCGTCCACGGCTATGTGGAAGCCAGCTGCAGCCACCTGACGGGCGCCCAAATCATGATGGACACCGTCACGGTCACAGGCACCGAGAACCTGATGATGGCCGCTTGCCTGGCGCGGGGCGAGACCATACTCGACAATGCCGCCTGTGAGCCTGAGGTTGTCGACCTTGCCGATCTGCTCCGGAAGATGGGGGCGCGCATCGATGGGGACGGCACGCGTACCATCCGGATCCAGGGCGTCGACGGGCTGCGCGGCTGCCGCCACCGCATCATACCCGACCGCATTGAGGCGGGCACATTCGCTGCCGCGGCTGCCATCACACGCGGCGACGTCGAGATCTCCGGATGCCGGCCGGATCACATGGGTGCACTGCTTTCCCAGCTCGAACGCACCGGCGCCGAGATTGAGGTCCCAGGCCCGGGCACCGTCCGCGTGCGCGGCCGGGATCCTATTCAGTCTCAGGACGTGACCACGCTTCCGTATCCGGGTTTCGCCACCGACATGCAGGCCCAGTATATGGCCCTGATGACGCAAGGGAACGGCGCCGCTGTCATAACCGAGACGATTTTCGAAAACCGCTTCATGCACGCGCAGGAACTGGTCCGCATGGGCGCAGACATAACGATCGAAGGGCGGCGTGCTCTCGTGAAGGGCTGCAAACCTCTGACGGGCGCCAAAGTGCTTGCGTCGGACCTGCGGGCGAGCGCCTCGCTGGTCCTTGCGGGACTGGTTGCCACGGGCGAAACCGTCGTCGACCGCGTTTATCATCTCGACCGGGGTTATGATCACATCGAGGTCAAGCTCGCCGGGCTTGGAGCGGTCATCGAGCGCCTGAAATGATTCCGGCAGCGGTCAGGAGGCTGCTGATTCATGTCCGCGGGAAGTTCATCATGAAATTGTCCGGCTGCATCTTTTGCCAGATCGTCGCGCGTGAAAGGCCGGCGGCTGTGCTCCATGAGGACGACCGTTGCATCGCCATTGAAGATGTCAATCCCAAGTCCCCCGTCCATGTGCTGGTCATTCCACGCAAACACATACCGTCATTAACGGACAGTGCAGCGGATGACGAGGGGCTCCTGGGTCATCTTCTTCTCGTGGCCGCGCGCGTGGCGAAAGACAAAGGCATCATCGGCAGCGGCTTCCGTACCGTCATCAACACCAATGCCGGCGCCGGCCAGACGATCTTTCACCTGCATCTGCACGTGATGGGCGGCAGACTCATGCGCTGGCCTCCGGGCTAGTTCAATGGACGACTGACGACGGACGCATGACGGATAGATCCGCAACGGCGGATCAAACGGATGTCGAGCGCGAATTGCGCATGTGATTTTATTCGTCGTTCTGCACATTTCCAGATGGGAGCAATCCATGACTACGGAACAAAGACCTTTGCAGATCATTGCCGATTATTCGAAGAGCTCTCCGAGGGTCTATGCCAACTACGTGCAGGTGAGCATTTCGCCGATCGACTGCACCCTCACCTTCTGTGATGTGATCGGCCCCTTGAACGAGGAAGAAGGGCTGCGCATGCAGAAGACCGGATCTTTGCCCGCCCCGGTTCGGGCCGTGCTCGTGATCCCGAATCAGATCGTCGAGGGCCTGATCCAGGCGCTGCAGGCGCAGCGCGACAAGCAGGTGGGGATGGACAAACCCACTGGCACCACCGTTCAATGATCCGTTCCGTAACCACGAATGACACGGGACACCGGGAGAATCGTGTTCGCGGCCTGAGAATGGTTCACATCATTGGAATTTTGATGTTTTTGTGGCGGGCGAACTGCCTGGCATCGTCATAACCGGCGTCGACGTGGCGGGCGACGCCGATCCCCGGATCATTGGTAAGCACGCGTTCGATTCGGCGGGCCATCCCGGCGGTGCCGTCCGCAACCGTCACCTGGCCGGCGTGCATCGAGTAACCGACGCCCACGCCGCCGCCGTCGTGGAACGATACCCAGGAGGCGCCGCTGGCGGTGTTGAGCAGCGCGTTCAGGATGGGCCAGTCGGCCACGGCGTCCGAGGTGTCCTTCATCGACTCGGTCTCGCGGTAGGGCGACGCGACCGAGCCGCAATCGAGGTGGTCTCTCCCGATGACGATAGGCGCCAGGATTTTCCCGCGCGCGACCAGGTCATTGATGCGCAGACCGAATGCGGCCCGCTCGCCGTATCCAAGCCAGCAAATTCGGGCGGGCAATCCCTGAAAGCGGATCCTCTCCCGGGCAAGCCGGATCCAGTTGCAGAGAGACTCATTCTCTGGGAACATTTCCAGCACCAGGCCGTCGGTGGCCGCAATATCCGCCGGGTCGCCCGAGAGCGCTGCCCAGCGGAAGGGGCCGCGCCCTTCGCAGAAGAGCGGGCGGATATAGGCCGGGACGAATCCGGGAAAATCGAGCGCGTTGGTGACCCCGGCCTTGAGCGCATGGCCGCGGATGTTATTGCCGTAATCGAAGGTGACGGCGCCGCGCCGCTGCATTTCGAGCATGGCGCGCACGTGCACGGCGATCGAGTCCATGCTCCGGCGCACGTATTCGTCGGGATCCTCTCGGCGCAGGCGCGCGGCCTCTTCCAGTTTGACCCCGGCGGGAACGTAGCCGTTCAGCGGATCGTGCGCGCTGGTCTGGTCGGTGAGCGCATCGGGCGTGAAACCGCGGCGCACCAGTTCCGGGAGCACTTCGGCGCAGTTGCCGACCAATCCTATCGAAATTGCCTCCCCCCTGCGTGCCGCACTCTCGACGAGGCGGAGTGCTTCGTCCAGATCGTAGGAAATGCGCTGGCAATACTCAGTGCGAAGCCGCTTGTGGATCCTCTCCGGGTCCACGTCTATGCCCAGGAAAGCGGCTCCAAGCATCGTGGCTGCCAGCGGCTGGGCTCCGCCCATGCCGCCGAGCCCTCCGGAGACGAGGATCTTGCCACGCAGGCTGCCGCCGAAGTGGCTCCGTGCCATGGAAGCGAAAGTCTCGTAAGTGCCCTGGACGATTCCCTGGCTGCCGATGTAGATCCAACTCCCTGCAGTCATCTGGCCGTACATCATCAGGCCGATGGCCTCGAGCCGGCGGAACTCCGTCCAGTTATCCCAATTCCCCACCAGGTTGGCGTTGGCGATCAGGACGCGGGGTGCATACTCATGGGTGCGGAAGACGCCGACGGGTTTGCCCGACTGCACAAGCAGCGTTTCGTCGTTTTCCAGATTCTGCAGGGAGGCGATGATGGCGTGGTAGCACTCCCAGTTGCGCGCCGCCTTGCCGCTGCCGCCATAGATGATCAACTCTTCGGGACGTTCCCCGACCTCTTCGTCAAGGTTGTTCATCAGCATGCGCATGGCGGCTTCCTGATGCCAGCTTTTGCAGCTCAGGCCGGCCCCCCTGGGCGCCCGAATTTTCGGTTTCGATCCGGTCTTCAGCATGACGGCCTCCGGTGACTAAAAGGATCCTCTCTTGGGAGCAACCCCGCATGCTAGTACATTTGCCCCGCGCCATCAAGCTGCGCCCATTCCGGGGCAAGCCACCCCCAAAATGCACGAGATCAGCGCAGAAAGGGCGCGGAGGGGAGCGGAGAGTTCGGAATCGAGGCCGTCAAAGCGCTGCGTTCTCTGCCACTACCCGCGGCTTCTGCGCCAAGCTGTTGAGGGTCGAGGTAGTATTCATGCGTCGGAGAGTGCGCCCCGGCGCCTGGGCACACAGTCAGGGACTGTCCCGAAATTCCAATCCGGTGATATAATGCCTCGACGTTGAGAGAAGGCATTGACCTGCAGGCCACCTGAGTCAGAAGGCAGGCGTCTCGACCCGCTGGTCAACGGGGATCCATAAGGAAGAAGCGACAAAGAAAGATACTATTTGTGGAATTGTCGGTGGGCAAGACGCTGACGAAGCAGGAAATCCTCGAGAAGAAGGAGCGTTTCCTTTTCCCCGCGATCCTCACATACTATTCCGAGCCGCTGGCGCTTGCACGCGGCAAGGGCCTCCACCTTTATGACACGGAGGGACGGGAGTACCTGGACTTTTTCGGCGGGATACTCACCGTCATCGCGGGACACTGCAATGACACGATCACGGACGCCCTGGTGGAGCAGGCGCGCACGCTCCAGCACGCGTCGACCCTGTACCTGACCGCGCCCCAGGTAGAGCTGGCTGAGAAACTTGCCGCCATCACACCGGGTCGCCTGCAGAAGAGCTTTTTTACCAACAGCGGCACAGAAGCCAATGAGACAGCCATCCAGATCGCGCGTGCGTACACGGGGCGCCACGAAGTCGTAGCCCTGCGTCACGCCTACAGCGGCCGATCGGCTCTGGCCATGAGCATCACGGGCCAATACGCGTGGCGCACAGGCGGCCCGGGACTTCCCGGGATTGTGCATGCCCACAGCGCCTACTGCTATCGCTGCCCATTTGAAAAGACATATCCCGACTGCGAGCTGGTTTGTGCCCGGGATATGGAGGAGATGATTCGTACGGCTACCAGCGGGCAGCTGGCGGCCTTTATTGCTGAACCGATACAGGGCGTGGGTGGTTTCATCACTCCGCCCAGGGAGTATTTTTCGATCGTAGCGGAGATCGTCCGCAAATATGGCGGGGTATTCATCAGCGACGAAGTTCAAACAGGATTGGGCCGGACTGGAGGGAAATGGTTCGGCATCGAGCACTGGAGCGTTCAGCCCGACATCATCACCATGGCGAAAGGGCTGGCCAACGGGTCCCCAGCCGGGGCCACTATTGCCGCTCCTGAAATCGCTGATTCATTCAAGGGTTTGACCATATCCACGTTCGGCGGCAACCCGGTAGCCGCCCGCGCGGCAAAGGCCACAATCGATTTCATCGAGTCGGAGGGCCTGCTGGAGAACGCGCGGGTGACGGGCCAGTATTTAAGAGAGCGCCTCGAGGAACTGCAGGACAAGCACCTCATCATCGGGGAGGTCCGGGGCATGGGCCTCATGCAGGGCGTGGAGCTGGTACGGGATCGCAAGACCAAGCAGCCGGCAGTTGAGGAAATGCGCCGGTTGATGGACCTGGCAAAGAACAACGGCTTGATCCTCGGCAAAGGGGGGCTCTACGGTAACGTGATCCGCATCTCCCCGGCTCTCACCTGCACCAGGAGGGACGTGGACGACGCAGTGCTTCTGTTGGACCGATCTTTGGATCAGCTCCGGCAGGCATAGTCCCAGCGTTCACCTGCCTGATGTAGGGGAGAAACGCCCGCCCGCGCAGCGCTGCAAACCCTCCGCCGTACCGTGCGCACCCGCTTTCGATCGAAGCGGACCAGCCTTCAAGAGACAAGACGATATATTGGGATCGTTAAGACGACACCGTATGTGCGAAACGAAGCGGCTGCGAAAAACGAGGATGACACGAGATATCGATCCGCGTCCTCCACGTTCTTCGCTGCAGCTCTTTCGTTTTCGCGCCCTGGAGAGCTTATGACAACCTTGATCAAGAACGGAACTATCATCACGGCGACGGACATGTACAAGGCGGACATCCTGGTGAAGAACGGCATCATTTCCGAGATCGGAAGAGAGATTTCTAAAATCGCCAGCGAGATCGTGGATGCAACGGAAAAATGGGTTTTGCCCGGCGGAGTCGACGTCCACACTCACCTCGACGCTCAGGTCGACGGCATGACCACCGTGGATGACTTTGAGACCGGCACAGCTGCCGCCGCAGCCGGCGGAACCACGACTGTAGTTGATTTCGCCCAGCAAGCGCCGGGAGCTACCCTGGCGCAAACCCTGGAAGCATGGAAGGCCAAAGCCGAGGCGCGCGCCGTCGTCGATTATGGATTCCACATCGCGCTCTCGGAAGTGAACGACGCCGTAGCTAATGAGATTCCCGCGATGGTGGAGTCAGGCATTACGAGCTTCAAGGTCTCGCTCGAGGGAATCGGCGAACGCCGCATCAGCGATGCCGCCGCTTTGGATTTCCTGCAGCGGGTGACGGCGGCGGGCGCGCTCCCCTGCGTCCACGCCGAGAACGGTGAGGTGATCGATCTCCTGTGGCGGCGCCTGTCGGCGGCCGGCAAGAGCTCGGCGAAGTACCTCCCGGCGGTCAGGCCGCCGGAAGTGGAGGCCGAGGCCGTGGCGCGCATCATCTCCCTGGCCGATCTGGCACACACCCCCGTGTACATTACCAACCTGTCCTCGGCGCACGCGCTCGAAAAGGTCAAGGCTGCGCGCGATCGCGGCCAGCAGGTTTTTGCCGAGACTTGCTCGCATTATCTCCTTCTCAACAGCGAGCGCTATGAGGAAAATGAGGCCGTCAAGTACTATGTGACCCCGCCTCTGCGACCTGCCTGGCATCAGGAGATTCTCTGGAAGGCTCTGAACTCTGGAGACATTCAGGTCGTCGGGAGCGACCACACCGCCTTCAACTATGCCGGCCAGAAGGACCTGGGCACGGACAGCTTCGTTCAGGCGCCGCGCGGCCTCTCCGGCGTGCAGGAGCGCCTGTCCGCGATCAGTTCGACCGGTGTTCAAAACGGCAGGATCTCCATGAACCGCTTGGTGGATCTGCTTTGCAGCATGCCGGCCAGGCTGTTCGGCCTGTTCCCCCGCAAGGGAACCATTGCCGTGGGGAGCGATGCCGATCTGGTGATTTTCGATCCCAGAACCGATCAAACTCTTTCGAAGGCGATTGCGCTTTCTCGTGTCGATTACTGCGCCTACGAAGGGATGAGAACCCATGGTTCTCCGTGGCTGGTGATCCAGCGTGGCAGAATCATCGCCCGCGAGGGGAAGGTGATGAGCCGGCCGGGCAGCGGTGAATTCCTGCCGCGCGCCAAGTTCGGTACCGTCTGAGCCATCGCGCCCGTGTTGATTTCTGAGCAGCTATGCAAAAGAGTCAGGAGTCAGCATAAAAATAGAACGGACGGAGACATCTCTCCCACCACGCAAATCTCAGACGTGAACCGCAGGAGACGGTTCGTTCATTCTGACTCCTGGCTGCTGATTCCTATTTTATGGTTTCCAGGACGAAGGTGAGCTGTTTGCCGCGCACCACGTAACAGAGGTGCTGTTCCCAGAGTTTCCTGATGAAACGAAAAGCGGGGAACCTGTTGTCGAGATTGATCAGGTACTGAACTCCCAGCGACTTCCAGATGGATGCCAACTCCACCTCTTTGCTCCTTATCCGGAACCGGGCTGTGGTGTAATAGTTGGTATGATAGGAGGGCTCAAAGTAGCTGAACGAAAAGGAATTCAAATGCCATTTATGGGTAGGATCCTGCCAGGAAATGGCGTCGCTGTGATGGGGCGTGATGATGACAATGCGGGCCTTCGGCCTGGTGATCCGGTGTAATTCCTCCATCACGGCCAGGATGGAGTCCAGGTGCTCGATCACGTGGACAGCGTAGACCTCATCAAAGGTGTTGTCGCCGAAAGGGTACGGGCTGCGGTTCAGATCGTGGACAACATCCACTCCCGGCAAGGCAACCCGATCGATCCCCACGGCGTTCGGGTGCTTCGTTCGACCACAGCCGAGTTCCAAAATCTTCGGCGGTGCCAGAGCCGTTGCGATAGCCAAGCTGCAGTCCTCCGTCGTTCGTGAAGCGCCAGGGAGGCGATCCCCTGCCCAGCCGAATTTTTTACCTGCGCGAGCCGGGTATGTTATTTTAGCTCCGATGAAAAAGTGCTCCAAGTGCCGCAATCTTTATCCGGACGAGTTTGTGTTTTGTCCCGTAGACGGCGCCGATCTCCCGCCGGAGCCGAGCGATGAACCGGAGGTGGCAGGGTACCCTGCCGAGCCCGCGCAAATCAAGGTCCGAACGCTGATGATCAGCTTGGGGATTCTCATCCTCACAAGCCTGGTCTGCTTTGTCTCCGTGTTCTCTTACCTCTATCTGAAGCCGAAGTACGGGGGCCTGGTCGTCAAAACGACGCCCCCCGGGGCCACGATTCTCCTGGATGGGAAGCAGCGAGGCGCCTCCCCGCTCACTCTCGGCGATCTGAAGTCCGGCGGGCATCAGGTGAGGGCGGTCAAGGACGGCTACGAAGAGTATGTGCAGGAAGTGGAAGTGATTCCCTATTCCACCGAAAATATCCACCTGGCGCTCAAACCGCTCGTTGCCAAGCTGACCAATGAACAGCTGGCTGAGCTCGAAGCCTGGAAAAAGAAGCTGGACAGCGCCCAGGAGGAGAACATCCTGTTGCCGCCGCCGGACGACTACAACGTGCTCTATTTCGCGGACAAAATCCTGGCGATCGATCCCGCCAATGCCTTCGCGGCCGATGTCAAGGCCAAACTTGCCGAGACGGTGCACCAGAAGGCCGACCTCGCCTACGCGCGTGAAGACTGGCTGGCAGCGGAGAATGAGTACAAGAGCCTTTCCCTTATCTACCCCAACGACATTGCCATCAATGAACGACTGGCCGACATTTCCTCCAAGATCGACGCCAGCGTGAAGGACCGGGAAAAGCAGATCGAGGAATGGAAGATCAAGGCGGAGGCCGCTTTCAAAGCAGGTGTGCTGCTGCCCCCGGAAAAAGACGACGCATGGGACGCGCTGCGCAGCATCCTGCGTTTCGACCGGAAGAATGTGTACGCGCTGGGCGCGCTGTCCCACCTCATGGAGTTGCTGCAGACTCGAGGAGACACGAAGCTCAGCAGCGGAGACCTGCAGGGGGCCCGCACCGAGTTCAAGCTGGCTCTGCAATACTTTCCGGACGACAAATACAGCAGTTCCCGCCTTGCGATGGTGGAAGCCAAACTGGCGGAGAATTCCCGGTCCGAGCAGGCCCGGCTCCAGCGGCTGCAGGAAGAACAGCAGCAGTCACGGGAAAAGCTGGCCAACCTCCGCCTCTCGGCCATCAATGCCTACCGGTCCGGTGCTCATGAAAAAGCTCTGGCCGAATGGCAGGAGTACCTGAAGCTGGAACCCAACAGCGATGAGGCCTATTTCTACCTGGGCGCCACCTACCTCGAAGAAAAGCAGCTCGACACTGCCATCCTGAATTTCGAGAAATGCATCTCCCTCAATCCCAACAACGCCTACGCTCATCTCAATCTCGGGATTCTATACGATAGGCACCGCAGCGACCTCGGTCAGGCAGCGGAACATCTGGAAAAGGCCAAAGCTCTGGGTGGCGTGGACAAGTACGCCCCCGAACGGATCCAGGGCATGATTCAGGATCTGCAGCAGCGCATGCAGCTGAACGCGATGAAGGCGACCCCTTTCCCCGTCGAGCACAAACATGTGTTCTCCAGCTGCAGGGGATATTTGCGCATTACGGATGATGGGGTCGAATTCAAAACTACGGAAGCAGACCACAGCTTTTTTGAAGCCTACTCCGGCCTGCGCAGCTTCACGGTGGAGGGGGATGAGGTTTCGATCCGCACCCGAAACAACAAAAAGTACAACTTCCGGCTGCTCAGACCGAACGACGCGAACACGGTGCGCCGCCTGGCCGCGCTCCACTTGAAGGCCAACGAATAATCAAGCGCGGAAACGGATGTGGATATTCTGCCGCAGCGTCTACTTCGGTGCGGAACACACCTGGGGTCCCGCATACCGGCCGTCAGATCCTTGCCCAGTCGAAGAAATCCGTTCCCACTGCAGAGACCGCGCCACACTCCGGCGGCCGCAGGGAGATCGGCAACCACGAAACACACGAAATCCTTTTCGTGCCTTGGGTGATTCCCCGGCACCTGCGATTTAGAGCTGTTTCCGCCCCGCGTAAGGCGGCTCTGTTGTGGGGGGCTGTTTCAGCGGGCTTCCCTGCCTCACGCGGCGGAAAAGGCCGGTGATGCACGCGAGCAGCACACCGACTACAGCTCCGAGAGCCAGTGAGATCGGTTGCAGGTAATTGCGCACCTGGCGCACCAGGTTGGAGGACGAGACCACCTGTTCCTGCTGAATCAGAGGAATTTCGTCGCCGTTGTTGTTGACCAGCTGTGCCGCCAGCAGCAGACGGCCGTCCCGCGCGCCGCGGTTGGTGATGCGCCAGCGCCAGACGGCGCGGTCTCTCTCGCCGATCTCCTGCAGCGGGCCTTCCTTCTCGGGTTTCACTTCCAGGGAGTCGGAGCGGGAGATGAGATTCACGCGCAATTTCAAGCGTTCACCGAGGGATTGCAGAATGTGCCGTTCGGCCGAGGTGAGCCTCACATTGTCGATCGATTCCGTTGCGAAGTACGCTTCACCGCCCTTTTCCTCGTTTGCGTTCAGGCGCTCCGGTACGCGCCATTCGAATGAACCGAGCAGGATGTTCCCCAGATAGGCATTGATCTTGCTGGACTGGATGCCGCCCTCTGTCTTTTCCTCGACGACGCGAGAGCTGAGGTTTGCGATCGATAAAGCGACGTTCTCGAGGTTGTCTTTCGTCTGCTTGAGCAGGAAGTACTGGTGGGCGAGAGAATTCTCGTTCGACGTGAGCGTTTTGATGGTGTCGTCTTTCTGCCGGCCTGAGTTCTTCAGATCCTGGTTCTCGCCGACCAACCGGGCATTGTCCGCCTGCTCCTTCTCGAGACTGGTGCGCAGCGAACCGTTCTCACCCTGCAGGTCGTCGTTTTCCTTTTGGGTCTTCTGCATCGCCTGCCCAAGCTCGGCAATCTGGGTGGCCAGGTCCCGGCCAGGATCGGTTTTGATCTTGAGCGAACGTTGCAGGTTGGTCAGTTCCCGCTGATAACTCTGCGAGACGCCTTTGGCGCTGCGCAGATCGTCGCCGAGTTTCAACAACTGGGACGTGGAGTTGTCGATCTTCTCCTGCAAGCTCGCCGCCTGACCGCGCAGCCGGGTAATCTCGCCCTGCTGGTTTCGGGAGTCCGACTCCAGTTTCCGGTTCTCGGCCTGGGACTTTTCGATCTGTTTGCTGAGTTCCTGGTTCCGATTCTGAAGGGTCTCGATTTCACGAGTCGCATCCTGATAGGCGGGCAGAAGCGGCGCCACGTACTTCAGGACTGTATCCCGATTGGTGCCGGACGTGGTCGCGATATCACGGGCGGCGCGGTCGAACTCCTGCTCGACATAGACGCGCTTCGCCTCATCGAGATCGGTGTATTTCAGCCCTTCGGTGAAGGTCGCCCCCAATGCTTTGTCGAAGACGCCGCTATTGGGAAAATTCTCCTGCAGGGGGGTGTCGAACTTGAAAATAAGCTCCACCATGCCTGCGCCGGTGATGGCCCCCAGCTTAAACTTGATCTCATCTCCTCCGAAGTCGAGACCGAGCACGCGCAGCTGATCGCCCACCTTGTAGCGCGGGGTTCCCGCGAGGGTAAGGTCATGCCGGAAGCTCTGTCCGCTGATGTATACATATTGCTTTTCAGCGAAGACAGGGACCTTCAAGAACAGCGCCTTGTTTTCGTAACTGGCACGGTAGCGTTCCTGGATCACGCGGCTGACGCCGGCGAAGGGGTAGGAACTTCCGCCCCACGCGAGCAGGCAGGTCGCGAGCAAGACGTTTCTTAGCGGAGAGCGCCTGGGCTTCATAGAACGACCTTTGATGACTGCTGATCCGTAATCTGCAAACAACTTGGAATAATAGCATAGAAGCCGACCTCGGGCATCTGAGCGCCGGCCTCCGACTTCCAAGGAATGGTGTTTTTTGGAATGGCCAGAATGTTGATCGTTCCTGCGTCTCTACGGCTCTCGATGCACTGCCCGGAGGTCGGCGTTCCAGCAAGCTTGAAGCGGTTGTCTGACACGTGTTATAAGTTCACTCTTATGTAGAGGGCAACTAGACCCGACAGGTGAGAATTGCGGATTCTATACGGTAGCCAGACCAACCAGGGAAGAGTAAGAACCTCCAATGAAGATTCTTATGTGGCAAACTCCGCAATCGGCTTGTCCTTGGTGGCGGACGGCATGGGTGGGCATGCAGCCGGCGAAATCGCCAGCCAACTGGCGGCGTCGACGATCAATGCCTGGGTTATGGCGCACAACGCCGATAGTGAGCAACCTGCGGAAATGCTCCGGCGCGGTGCGCTGGAAGCGAATAACCGGGTATTTGAAGCCCAGCGCCAGGACCGATCCCTCGCAGGCATGGGGAGCACGCTGACGGCTTTGCTATTTCAGGGCGAGCATTACTATATTGCGCACGTAGGTGACTCACGCGCCTATCGGTTGCGCGACGGCATGCTCACACAGCTGACCCGCGACCACTCGCTTGTCTGGCACCTGTACGAGAACGGTGTGCTCGCCAAATCGGATCTGGCCAGGCACCCGCAGAAGAACCTGATCACACGCTCGATCGGATCACATTCCCAGGTCGAGATCGACATCGAGGAAGGACAAGGACGTGCGGGTGATGTCTATCTCCTTTCCTCCGACGGCCTTACGGATGGAGTCCCGGAGGAGGACATTTGTGCGGTGCTTTCCGATCCGAGAAAAACTCCGCAGGAAATGGCAGACCATCTCGTGGAGGCAGCCAACCAGGCGGGCGGGCCGGACAATATCACGGTCGTCGTCATCAGGCTGGAGGCGGATGGCGTCCCGCCTGAGATCCGGGAAAAATCACGGCAGAATTGAGAGCGCCGCTATCCCTCCCCATTTCGCCGCAGGGATTGCCGAAACAGACTGACGAAAAATCGATGCAGAGATCATAATGCGGAAATCTCATACTCCGCGGTTGCAGCGCTTTGGCGGTGAGGTTCTTCACCACGTTCCACGCACGAGGATCCGTCTACACCGCCGGATTACCACCTGATAAGATTAGCGATCAACATGAAGGTAAATGAAGTCTTTTACAGCATACAAGGTGAGTCGAGCTTCATGGGGTGGCCCTGCGCGTTTATCCGCCTCACCGCGTGCAACCTGCGCTGCTCTTATTGCGACACCACCTATGCGTTCACCGAAGGCAAGGTGATGTCGCCTGCAGAAATACTCGCCGCCATCGCCAGGTACCCGACGAAGCTGGTTCTGGTGACGGGAGGCGAGCCCATGCTTCAGCATGAGGTGCACGATCTCTTCCAGGCGCTGCTTGACCGCGGCTACACGGTATGCGTCGAAACCGGGGGCTACGTCCCGCTGCACGGACTGGATCCGCGCGTGCATAAGATCATGGATCTGAAATGCCCCTCCAGCGGCATGCATCAGCACAACAACTATGAAAATATTCAGATCCTGACGCTGAACGATGAGGTGAAATTCGTGGTCGGCAACCGGGCGGATTTCGACTGGGCATGCGAGGTCATTGCCCGATACGACCTGCCGTCGAGGGTCGGCGTTGTGCTGTTCTCTCCGGTATATAAGGTGCTGCCCTACGGCGACCTGGCTCGCTGGGTCATGGATTGCGGGCTTCCGGTTCGCATGCAGCTGCAGCTGCACAGGATCATCTGGCCCGGCATCGAGCGCGGAGTCTGACGCTCATGAATTCCTGGGATCTGATTTCTCAGGTGCGGCGCCGCACGAGCGAGGAGGCGGGCGCGTTGCGCGGCCAGGCGCCGTTCCGCATTGCCCTCTGTTACCCGAGCCACTATTCGATAGGGATGAGCTCGCTCGGGTTTCAGACCATCTATCGCGAGATCCATCTGCATGCCGACGCGGCCGCCGAACGCGCCTTCCTGCCCGACAGCCCCGGCGATTACCGGCGCCTGCACCTGCCCGTGTTCACCTACGAAAGTGAAACACCGCTTGCTGAGTTTCCTGTCGTTGCTTTCTCGATTTCCTACGAGCTCGAGATCACCGGCCTGCTGGAAGTACTGGATCTCAGCGGCATCCCTGTTCTGCGCCGGGATCGTACCGAGAGGCACCCGCTGGTCGTGGCCGGCGGACCGCTGACCTACTCTAATCCCCTGCCGCTGGCGCCCTTCGTGGATCTTATGCTCCTGGGCGAGGCCGAGGAATTGATCCACATGTTCCTGGATGCGGCAGCATCCGTGAAACGCGAGACGCTGCTCGACCGGCTTGCATCACTCCCCGGGTGTTATGTGCCTGGCCGGACGCGCGATCTCCCGGTGATCGGGAAGGCAGGTGACGACCGTCTGCCGGCGCGGTCGCAGATCATCACCAAAAACACGGTGCTGAGCTCGATGTTCCTGATCGAACCGGAGCGCGGCTGCTCCCGCGGCTGTACCTATTGCGTGATGAGGCGCACCACCAACGGCGGCATGCGTCTCTTTGCCCCCGACAAGGTCCTGTCGCTCGTTCCCGGGCAGGCCCGGCGCGTTGGACTGGTCGGTGCGGCGGTCACCGACCATCCCGGAATCAAGGATGTGGTGCGCGAAATCGTGGCGAGCGGGCGCGAGGTCGGTATCTCGAGCTTGCGGGCGGATCGGCTGAGTGAGGAGCTGGTGGAGCTTCTTTGCCGGGGCGGATACCGGACGCTGACGACCGCTTCGGATGGAGCTTCGCAGCGGCTGCGCACCGCCATCCAGCGGCGTACCAGCGAGCAGCACCTGACCCGGGCCGCAGAACTCGCACGGAAGTTTCACCTCGAGCGTTTGAAGCTCTATGAGATGATCGGGTTGCCCGGGGAGACACTCGAGGACATTGACGAACTCATTCGCTTCTCCCTGCAACTGGCCCGCATCGCTCCCTTGTCACTGGCGATCTCTCCTTTCGTTGCCAAGCGCAACACCCCGCTGGACGGAGCTCCATTCGAGCCCATCTCCTCCATCGACAACAAGCTGGCAAGGCTGCGGGCCGGGGTGGGGCAGAAGGTCTCGATCCGCTCCGTATCCGCGCGCTGGACCTGGGTGGAGTATATGCTCTCGCAAGGCGGAGAGTCCGCAGGCCTGGCGGCGCTGGAAGCGTGGCGCGCCGGCGGCAGCTTCGCCGCCTGGAAGCGTGCCTTCGCCAACATGAGTGAGGTTGCTCTCCGATCTCGGCGATCTCTGCGGTGATATTCTTTCACTTGTGTTTATGGCATATATTACTCTGGCTGGCAATGAGGATCCCATGGTACTGCGAGCAGGACTCAGGTTCATTTTCGCTTTGACGGCGTTGTCCTTGTCGGGGCTCGCGACCGGCAGTGCGACGGACAAGGAACAGAAGGTCTCCCGCCTGGAAGGCGAATACCGGATCTTTTTTTCGGGACAGCAGATTGGAGTCGAAAAATATGTGCTGGTGACCAGCGAAAGCGCCGTGACGAGCAGCTCAACCCTGGATTTTCGCAATCCGGGCGAGGGTCATCAGAAGGTATCACTGGTAACCAAACTTGAGATGAATGGGCAGTACATGCCGCGCAGCTATGAACTCAAGAGCGAGGTTGAGGGCCAGAAAGGCGGCATCCGGGGCGAGTTCGCACCCAATCAGGTGATTTTCGAATACAGCGGCAATGGCGTCTCCTACCGCAACGGCCTGCTTGTGGGCGACCGCTACACGATCCTCGATACCAACATGTTTCACCACTTCATCTTTCTTACCCGCTTGTTCAAATACGACAGCGGGGACAAAGTGCAGACCTTTGAAGTGGTGATCCCTCAGGAAAAGGAAACGGGGACGCTGAAGATCAGGGAACTCAACAAAGAGAACATCCTTGTCAAAGGGAAAAAGGTCAACGCGACTCACCTGCTCGTCGATTCGGGCGCTCTGCAGATTCAACTGTGGGTCGACGGCAATCGCGTCCCCCGCAAAATTGCAGTTCCAGACAAAGGCATTGAAGTGCTGCACGGCGACTGACGCAGCTCTGCAAAATCGGGCTGTGCGCCGTTCCGGTCGTGAACAACGTCAATGGCCGGATTCCCGGCCGTTTCTATTTCTGCTTGGGATTTACGAAATCTCTCGGATAGATACTGGCGTAGGGGGCATACCTGCGCAGGGTCAGCCAGTATCCCTCCTCGGTCCACACGAGGCCAAGATCGGCAGTGTTTAATTCTATGACCCGCGTCCTGTATGGCGGGAGCATCGCCTTCGGGCCGGCGTGGTAGGAGGCGATGAATCTCTCGTCAAACAACTGCTTTGCTGCCGTGAAGGTGGCTTCATCGGCGGCTTTTGTAAGCGTCTGCTTGCCGAACACTTCCTCGTACTCTTTGGGATGAAGCCGCATGTAAAGAGTTTTGAATGTGGTCTTCAATGGATATGCGCCGAAAACAGTCTTAAACTTATCCTGAACGGTTTCCGGAGCCTCAATGTTCGCCGTACCCTCGCCCAGCACCATCACGATGGTGACTCCAGCCTCTGTCCTGCCGAGCGCCAGGAATCCCCTGGCAGATTCGAACCGGGTAAAATCACCGGCAAACTTCAGATTGGTGTAACTGTAGATTTCATCCTTGCTGATTTGCACATCGTAGAACTGTGTCGATTGCGGTGCCTGCGCGAACAGGAACCCCATGGAAAACAAAGCCAGCAGAACAGCCGCCTTGGGAATCAGGCTGACAGATCCAGCATCAGGCATCATCTTTGCATCCTCCTCCTCCGACCGGATATCCGGCGGGAGGCCCTAACCGGAAGCCCAGGGAATCTGGCAAGAAAACGAAGAACGTCAGAAATGCCTAATCTCAGTGTTAGTCCCAACTTACTTAAAACGCCCGGCACTGTAAAGCACAAACTGGATGGCGGCACATTCCCGGACTCCCGTGCCTCCGCGAGTTTTAGGAATCAAGAATCAGCGCGATAATAGACTTTGTGTGCGAGCCTGTCCGGATCCCTCAGGTACGACTCGAGCCGCCGCAGTACTGCATCGCAGCTGCCGTCCTGATCCACATCGAGGAAGTTGAGACGCCTTCTGTGTGCAGCGAGCCAGCGCGCCACGATCTCGGTCTCCCATTCTTCTCCCGCAGCGGATTTGCGGCGCCGGGTTGCGAAATAAGTGGTTCGGATCTTATTCCTGAGTTTCTTCGAAGGTGCAGACCCGAGTGGAACCGACTGCCGGGCTACGAAACAGCCGTCCCTTAGAAAATAGACTTCGGCCCTGTCGTCCACGGGAACCAGTATCAGGAGGTTACCGCGCTGCCGGTAGCGGCCCGGTTGCTCGTGGATTTCAGCCTGGAGGTTGATTGATGGGCGGAAATCCCTGATCATGCGCATCTCCAGCAAGAGTGCTTCTACCTCGGTGGCGCAGGTGAGAAACTCCAACGAATAGAGCTGGCTGTGCATCCTGGCCACCTTGGGATCCTTCAGGGCACGCCGCGTGAAATAGGAGCGCACGCGCCGCCGCAGGTTGCCGGATTTGCCGACGTAGACGACTTCGCCGCCGCGGTTTCGCATCAAATAGACGCCCGGCGACTCGGGGATGCGCGCGAGCAGGTCGCGACCGAAGGCGAATCGACTGAAGTCAACTTTGGCGCTCCCTTCGATGATCCAGCGCTCGAGCTCCTTCGGGCTGCCGCGCCGCCCCTCGGGAACAATATCGATCAGCCCCCGGAATGATTCGGCCAGGAATCGGGCCATGGCAGCCGGCTTCTCGGTGTCCGGTGGCGCCAAATCCAGTAAGGGAGCGAGATCCTCCGCGTGCCGGCAGGGCGACTCCCGGGACAGAGCGCGCGCGGCCAGTCTGCTCAGGTCCAGCGACTCACCCTCCCACTCCGGCAGCCCGGCGGAGCGCAGGAGCTGGTTCCACAGCCTCAGCTCTTTCCGGCTCCAGACCAGCAGGAGATGGTCTTCCGCTCGCTGCCGCGCCTCCTCCAGCGATCGAAGATCCGCGGCAGCCGTGGCTTCCGTGCGCAGGAACTCCCACGTTGCGCCGCTTGCGGGCAGATGTACCGCTCCCTGGAAGCAACGTGGATGGCCTGGATCCCATTGGAGGTTAAGAGCGGCGGTTTCTGTCGGGCATGGAGCCGCGTCTGCTGCCAGATGCCAGAGGCTGTGGCTCCTGTGGAATCGTGGATCGGCCCCGAGGAAGCCCTTCAGGACCTTGTCGGCTGCAAAGGAATTGGGGGAGAGGATGTTGAGGACCTCGCGCAGAATCTGCTCGGCCGGTAGGGGCCGGCCGGCTTTTGCCAGATAGTCCGCTATCTTTTCACGCACGGGCGCCTCCACAGGAATATAGCACGGCGCAATGCCTCGAATGGGGCGGCCGGCGGTCTCGATGGAGGCGCCACTCTCCCTGAATTCAGGGGGGGAAACGGGCTAAGGCCCGCCTCGGCGGATTTCCGCAACCGTTTTCGGCCCTGCCTGGGTGCTGTCGGGAATATCAATTATGTTTGGAACTATACATGATCCTTCACGTAGAATGTTAAGCGAGATCGTTTTGCATCCGGAGGTGCTGACATGACTTACGAACCGCGTGCGGGCAGCTTTTCGAGGCATCTGATTTCCTTCTTTGTGGTCCTGTTCGTTCTCGGTCTGGGGATCGGCATTGGAACCCTTATATCACGCCAGGTCGTGGCCACGGGCCCTCGGGACAGCCAGATAAAGATCCAGAGCAGTGGGACATCCCTGGCCAGCAGTGGGGTCCTGGCCCTGTCCCAGGCTTTTGAAGAGGTGGCCAAACGGGTGGGTCCGGCCGTGGTCAACATCAATACCGAGGAGGTGATCCGCCTATCGGGGCGCCCCGGACAGGGGCGGAACAACCCGCAGATGCCGGATTTGTTCGGGCAACTTTTTCGAGACCAGCCGCAGGAGTTTACCCAAAACAGCCTGGGTTCCGGCATCATCGTCGATCCGAAGGGCTATATCATCACCAACAATCACGTAGTGGAGGGTGCGACCAAGATCAAGGTGAACGTCAAAGACGGCAAGGAGTACAAAGCCCGCGTGATCGCCGGCGATTCCACTTCGGATATTGCCGTGATCAAGATCGACGGCGACGTGAGTTTCCCGGCTGTAACAATCGGTGACGCCAAGGCGATGAAGGTTGGGGACTGGGTTATGGCAATCGGCAGCCCATTCGGACTCGAACAGACCGTGACGGCCGGCATCATTTCCGCGACCGGCCGCGTTTTCGATCAGTCCCAGGGACCTAACTCGTCGATGCTTTTCAATGACTATCTGCAGACTGACGCCGCAATCAATCCCGGCAACAGCGGCGGTCCCCTGGTCAATATGAACGGCGAGGTGATCGGCATCAACAGTTTCATCAGCACCTCCACGCGCTCAAATACCGGTGTCGGGTTCGCGGTGCCCTCGCATATTTTTGTCGACGTCTACAACCAGATTCTGGACAAAGGGAAGGTGAGCCGGGGATATCTGGGCGTACTCATGAATGTTCTGTTCCCTTTCACACCTCAGATGGCGGAATACTACGGTGTAAAGCAAGGCGGCGGCGTACTGATCACGGGCCTGTCCCCCGAAGACGGGCCTGCGGCCAAAGCAGGAATCAAGGCGGAGGATGTGATCGTTGAATTTAACGGCAAGAAGATCACCGATGTCCCTGCGCTTCGACTTGCGGCAGTCAATACCCCGCCCGGACGCACCGTCAACGTCAAAGCCGTTCGATACGGCACCATGATGAATTTTTCCGTGACCCTCACGGAAAAGCCCCCGGATGATACTCAGGCGCGCCCGGGCGTCAGCTTTGACGAGAAAACGGAATCCAAACCCGAAATCGGCATGCGCGTAGACAACGTCCCCTCTCGAATGGCGGGAGCGCTCGAAATAACCGGCGGCGCCCTCGTTGTCTCGGTCAGCCCCGGCAGCCTGGCCGAAGAAGCTGGCCTTATCGGGCAACAGGATCAGGCGGGCTTCTTTGACATCATCCTGGCGGCCAACGGCAAGAAGATCGAGGTGGTCCAGGACATGCTCGACATTCTCAAAGATCTGAAGAGCGGGCAGAGTGTGGTCATCAAGCTGCAACGCGTTCTGAACCAGTCGGGAAGACTCACCAAATACGGCGTCGGCTACACCAGCCTTG
Organism: Terriglobia bacterium; assembly: GCA_020072565.1. Taxonomy (NCBI): domain Bacteria; kingdom Pseudomonadati; phylum Acidobacteriota; class Terriglobia; species Terriglobia bacterium. The sequence continues at coordinate 43,028 of JAIQGI010000001.1, read as the reverse complement.
TCAAGCCTTAGTCCTGCGACTGTCCGTGCAGAGCCCTCGGAGAGAGCCGGAATCACGGCCTTCCCCCGGGGGGCTCTGCATCGGGAGTTTTCTTCCTTTCCCTTCTCCTATTGCCGTGGTTACTCCCGATTTGAATTTGGTATACGAAAAGGCTATGCTGGACGCCTCAAAAACCGGGCAGGCCAGAGTGCATGCGTCCCGAGACATGGGGGGATGTGATGATTTTACCGGCAGAACGCACACATAAAGTCGAGTATGCAATTCGTGATATTTTGAAAATAGCGGAGGAGGCCAGGGCTGCCGGCAAGAAACTTCTCTACCTCAACATCGGCGATCCGTTGGCTTACGATTTCAAGACTCCCAGGCACATGATCGAAGCATGCTATCAGGCGATGCTCGATAACCACACGGGCTATGCGAATTCTTCGGGCGTGCAGGAAGGCCGCGATGCAATCGGGAACGCCGTCCGGCGCAAGGGCATCAAGTCGTGGCTCGACCTTTTTGTCACATCCGGGGCATCCGAAGCGATCGAGTTGTGTCTCACCGCGCTTGTGAACCCGGGAGAGGAAGTTCTGACGCCGTCGCCCGGTTACCCGCTCTACTCGGCGGTGCTGGGGAAAATTCAAGCACAGAATGTCCCCTATTATCTCGAAGAGGAAAACAACTGGGAGCCGGACATCTCCGACATCAAGAAAAAGATCACGCCGAGGACGCGCGCGCTGGTTCTGATCAATCCGAACAACCCGACCGGTTCGAGATATTCACGTGCGGTCCTCCAGGAAATCGTCAAGCTCAGCCTCGAGCACAACATAGTGGTTTTCTCGGACGAGATCTACGACAAGCTCGTGCTGGACGGGGAGGACAGCATCTCGATCGCGTCGCTTTCCGACGAGGCTCCCATTATCACCATGAACGGGCTTTCCAAGAGTTACCTGGTGCCAGGGTTCCGCATCGGCTGGGCCGTCGTGACGGGAAAAAAGGAAATGATGTCGGACTACATCGATGCGGTCAACAAGTGCCTCAGGGCCCGGCTCTGCGCCGTGACTCCGCTGCAGTATGCGATCAAGCCTGCCCTCGAGGGGCCGCAGGATCACATAACCGAAGTGAAGGCCAGGCTGCGACGCAGGCGCGATATCACTTACGACCGGCTCAATGCCATACCCGGCATTTCTTGCGTCAAGCCCACGGCCGCTTTCTACGCCTTCCCTCGTCTCCACGTCGATCCGCCGGACACGAAGTTCGTGGCCGACCTCATCCGCGAAACCGGCGTGGTGGTCGTGCATGGCGATGGTTTCGGGCAGCGTCCGGGGACATGCCACATGCGCATCGTTTTCCTCCCGCCGGAAGAGATTCTGGAAGAGGCCTTCGACCGGCTGGAAAAGTTCATGGCCCGACGAGCGTTCAAGTGTGCAAAGGCCGAAGCCATTGAAACCGCAGACAAACGCTGATGGACCAAACTGCCGCAGCACGCCGGTGTGCATCCATGTTGTCCCGCGTGCATCCGCGTTGTCTTTGATCAGCGTGCATATGCGCCTTCAATTCTGGAGGAGTCATGAAGACCTTACTTCTATCACGCAAAGAAATTGAGAGCTTCTTCACGATGCGGATGTGCATGGAGGCAGTGGAGAAGGCGTTCGCCGGCCTTTCCCAGGGGAATGTAACTATGCCGCAGCGCACACCCATCCCGCTGCCCGACAAGTCGGGGCTGGCACTCTTCATGCCGGCACACATCAAGAATCTGCGCGCGCTCGGGACGAAAGTGGTCACCGTTTATCACGAAAACGTCCGGAAGCACAATCTCCCGGCTGTTCTGGGAACCATCCTCCTCCTCGATGAAGATACCGGGTTCCCGGTCGCGATCATGGATGGCGGCTTTCTCACGGCCATGCGTACCGGAGCATCCAGTGGAGTCGCTACAAAACACATGGCAAGGCCGGATGCGAGCGTCGGTATGATATTCGGCACCGGGGTGCAAGCATTTACCCAGGCGCTCGCGATTCATGAAGCGAGGCCGCTCCGTAAGCTGCTGGCGTGGTCCGTCGATCCCGAAGAAGCGCGCCGCGCATTTGCACGCAGAATTACAGAAAAGACCGGCGTGCCTGTAAAGCTGGCCGCCGAACCCGCTGCCGCCGTTCGGGAGGCGGACATCGTCGTGCTTGCCACAAGCGCCGCGGAACCGATAGTGGAGGGCTCGTGGTTCCGGCCGGGGACGCACATCAATGGCATTGGATCCCATACCCCGAAGATGCGGGAACTCGACACGGCCACCGTTCAGCGGAGCCGGGTCGTGTGCGATCTCACGGAGGCCTGCAAAGCCGAAGCCGGCGACTTCATCATCCCGGCGGCTAGCGGTGCCTGGTCCTGGGACAGGGTTGCCGGGAACCTCGGGGATGTTATCGTCGGCCGCGTCCAGGGAAGAACATCACCCGAGGACATTACCCTCTTCAAGTCGGTTGGGCTGGCAATACAGGATATGTCGGCAGCGAAGGCCGTTTTCGACGAAGCCGTCCATCGAGGTATTGGCACGGAGTTTCAGTTTTAGAGCTTCGAGGTTCGGGCTGCAAATGAAGGAATGCGATAAAGGCTTGGTTGATTTTGACTTGCGGCATATTATAATGTTCACCAGGGATGAGAGTCCCCGCCCCCTCTCAAGGTGGGGAAATCCTTGGAAATAGAAATCGGTCATGAACTTATGGATGGTAAACCAGGCCTTACTCTCGACGATCGAGCCCGCGAAATCCTGCAGTGGGCAATCTCCACGTTTATCACTACCGGGAAACCGGTGGGCTCCCGAACCATTGCCCGGCGGAGCCACGAGCATCTGAGTGCCGCAACCGTACGCAACATCATGGCGGACCTTGAAGAGATGGGCTACCTGCGCCAGCCCCACCCATCCGCCGGTCGTATTCCAACGGACAAGGCTTACCGCCTCTACGTCGACTCCATGCTGGAAAAACGTGAAATCTCACCCCAGGAGCGGCAGCTGATCGATCGCAGCCTGAGATCGGAAGACAGTCCGGATCAACTGATGGCGCGCACGAGCCATGTTTTGTCCCATGTTTCTCAGAATCTCGGGATCGTGATTTCTCCCCCGATCAGCCAGGTGGCCCTGCAGCACATTCAGTTCATCAAGTTGTCGGAAAACCGCCTTTTGGTAGTACTGGTCTCCCGATCGGGGATCGTCCAGAACCGGGTGATCCATCCGGCCGAAGAATACAGTCAGACGGATCTCGATCAGGCGGCGCGCTATATCATCGAGCATTTTAAGGACAGAACTCTGACCGAGATCAGATCCCTGCTCTTCAAGATGATCGGCGATGAGAGAGCACGGTACGATCAGTTTGTGCGTAGAGTAATCATGTTGAGCAATCAGACTTTCTCGGGGGCCACCGAGGAAAGCGAGTCGGAAATCTACCTGGATGGAGCATCGAACCTAATTAAGAACCCGGAGTTCTCCGATATTACAAGGATGAGAGTGCTCTTCGAGACCATCGAGCACAGAAGCAGGCTGGCATCTCTCGTTTCGGAATGCATCCGGGGGGATACCCAGGAAGTTCGTATTGCCATCGGAACGGAAAACGTACTGCCAGGCATCGAGGACTGTACACTGATTGCCTCGCGCTATGTTGTAGACGAAAAAACCATTGGTTCCTTGGGGATCCTTGGCCCCACGCGAATGGAATATGCCAAGGCCATCTCCCTGGTTGAATATGTGGCCAGGATTTTTGGGCAGGTACTTGGCAGTGAGGGAACTCGAGCATGACTTCGAATATGATTGAAGACTCCTCGAACTCTCCGGATTCGACTCCCGAAGAAAGAACAGTCGCGGAAGGTGAGCAGGAATCTGATCCTCTGGCTCAACTCAAGGCAGAACTTGAGGCTGCCAAAGCCGAGTCGGAACAGTGGCGCGATCGGTTTTTGCGCAAGGCTGCCGAGTTCGAGAATTATCGCAAGCGTTCCGACCGCGAGCGCGTCGAGGCCGGGAACCTGATAAAGAGTTTCGTGCTGGCCGAATTCCTCCCGATCATGGATGCTTGTGAACGAGCTCTGATGAGTTTCAAGGAGGAAAACGACCGAAAGGGACGGCTCCAGAAGTACCGCGAAGGAGTGGAGCTTCTCTATAAGCAGCTGAGTGACACCCTGACTCGCCTGGGTGTGAGCGCCCTCGAAACCAAAGGGCAGAAGTTCGATCCTCATCTGCATGAAGCCCTCAGTCATCAGGAAACCCTGGAATTTGAAGACAATACGGTCATAGAAGAGCTCAGGCGGGGATACATTTTCAAGGGCCGCCTGCTCAGGCCGGCTCAGGTGGTCGTCGCCAGCTGCCCGAGACCGAAGAAGGAGGAAGACGCTCCTGAATCATGATACCGTCGAGGTAAAGCTGGTGCCAATAGCTCTGGGACACGATAAAACAAGGATTGAAAGGATGATTCTCAAGAGGGATAGGCAGGATTCTTGGGGTCCTGCATATCCTGTCTTTCCCTGTTAGGAACCTTCCGCGCGAATTATGGGCAAAATCATAGGAATAGATCTCGGCACCACGAACTCATGCGTAGCCGTTCTGGAAGGCTCCTCAGTTCAAATTGTGCCGAACAGCTTGGGCGGCCGAACCACACCATCCATTGTGGCCTTTACCGACAAGGGAGATCGGCTTCTCGGGCAAATCGCCAAGCGCCAGATGGTCACCAATGCGGGCAATACCGTCTATGCCGTCAAACGCCTGATGGGCCGACGCCATGACTCGCCGGAAGTCCAGCGCCTTAAGTCGTATCTCACCTATAAGTTGACCGCCTCGAACAAGGGCGACGTGCGCATCGGGGTCCACGGTACCGAGTTCAGCCCTCCGGAGATTTCGGCCATGCTTCTGCAGTACCTCAAAAGCATGGCGGAAGAGTTTACGAATGAAGAGGTCACGGAAGCCATCATCACCGTGCCCGCCTACTTTGACGATTCGCAGCGCCAGGCGACCAAAGATGCCGGCAGAATCGCAGGACTTGAGGTCCGGCGCATAATCAATGAGCCGACGGCTGCAGCGCTGGCCTACGGCTTGGGTAAGAAGGAACGAGAGAGGGTGGCTATTTTCGACTTGGGAGGGGGAACGTTCGACATATCCATCCTTGAGTTAAACAATGGGGTGTTTGAGGTGCTTTCGACCTGCGGCGACAGTTTCCTGGGCGGAGAGGATTTCGACCAGCGCATTATGGACTGGATGATCGCAGAATTTCAGGCCGAGGCGGGAATTCACCTCGGGAGTGATGTACTTGCCCGACAACGGCTCAAGGAGACCGCCGAGAAGGCCAAATGCGAGCTCTCGACTGTTCAGGAGACTCATATCAATCTGCCCTTCATCGCCGGCGATGCCAAGGGACCCAAGCACTTCGACAGGGTCCTGACGCGGGCGCAGTTCGAGAGCCTGGTGCAGGGACTGATCGAGCGAACCACTGCCTACTGCGAAAAAGCCCTGAGTGATGCGAAGCTTAGCCCTGCCGACATCGGCAAGGTGATCCTGGTCGGCGGCCAGACGCGCACACCGGCCGTGCAGCGCCATGTCGAAAAGATCTTTGGAAAGCAGCCCTCATCCGAGGTCAATCCCGACGAGGTTGTCGCAGTGGGGGCGGCGCTGCAAGGCGGAGTACTGGAAGGAGAGCTGAAGGACATCGTTCTGCTCGACGTGTTGCCTCTCACACTGGGCGTGGAAACGCATGGAGGACTCTTTACCCGGATTATCGAGCACAATTCCACGATCCCTCTGAAAAAAACCACTATTTTCACGACCGTGGCCGACAACCAGTGCACCGTCGAAGTGCATGTGCTGCAAGGAGAACGCGAGCTCGCACAGTATAACCGGTCGCTGGCCCGCTTCGAGCTGGTCGGCATCTCACCCGCTCCTCGCGGAGTGCCTCAGATCGAGGTCACATTCGACATCGATGCCAACGGCATTGTCAGTGTCTCCGCGCGCGACAAGGTGTCCGGGAAAGAGCAGGCAATCAAGATCACGCCTTCCACGGGGTTGAGTAAAGAGGAGATCGACCGGATGATTTTCGAGGCGAAGCAGTTCGCCCAGAGCGATCTTATGATGAAGGAAGCGGCCGAGCTGCGCAACCGGATCCAGGGCCATGTGTCCACGATCGCGAGGAGCTACTCGGAGTTTGGCTGGCTTTTGGACAGCTCGGAACAGACAGTGATAAAAGATTCGATCCAAAGGGCGCGGGCTTTATCCGACAAGGAAGACAGCCTCTCCACTCTGAAGGAGCTGCTGACCACCTTGGAAGCCGCTGCGGCGAAATTGACTGCCGCCATGTTCAATATGCCGGCTGGTGCGGACGTCCAACTCAAGTCGGGATCGGACCAGCCTGCCGACGAGAGCGATGTGAAACGCCTGATCCAGTCTGCTCTGAACGATGCAAGCGACAAAAAGTCCTGACGGCCGGCCCTTTCGAACGGAGTTTGGTTTTTGAATCAGAAAAAAGACTACTACGATGTCCTAGGAATTTCGCGCGACGCCTCTGATCAGGAAATCAAGAGCGCGTATCGGAAGCTGGCCATTAAGTACCATCCCGACAAGAATCCCGGGAGCAAAGACGCCGAGGAGAATTTCAAGGAAGCGGCCGAGGCGTACAGCGTTCTGAGCGATCCTGAGAAGCGCGCCCGATACGACCGCTTTGGCCACAGCGGCATGCAAGGCGGTTTTAGCGGGTTCGACCCCGCAATCTTCAGCGATTTCGGCGACATCCTCGGCGATTTTTTCGGGTTCGGCGATCTCTTCGGCGGGGGCAGGCGCCGTCACGGACCGGAGCGTGGCGCGGACCTGCGCTACGATCTCAAGATTTCCTTCCGTGATGCCGCCTTCGGCCTCAAGACGAAAATCAAGATTCCCCGCCACGAGAACTGCGGCACCTGCGGCGGGAGCGGCGCCGCCAAAGGAAAGGGTCCTGTGACCTGTCCTGCCTGCCACGGACAGGGTCAGGTGCGCTACCAACAGGGTTTCTTCTCCATCAGCCGTACCTGCGGCCAGTGCAACGGCGAAGGGCGCTTCATCCGCGACCCGTGCGAGACCTGCCACGGCCGCGGCCGTGTGCGCAAGGAAAAGGTCCTCGAACTCAAGATCCCTGCCGGCGTGGACAACGGCTCGCGGCTGCGTATCCAGGGTGAAGGCGAGGCTGGTGGGCGCGGCGGACCGCAAGGCGACCTGTACGTCGTCATTTACGTGGAAGAACATCCGTTCTTCCAACGCCAGGGGAACAATATCTATTGTCAGATTCCCATCGGGATTACCCAGGCCGTGCTTGGGGCCGACATCTCGGTTCCCACGCTGGAGGGGGAGGAAAAATTCAAGATTCCGGAGGGGACGCAAAGCGGGACAGTATTCCGTCTGCGCAACAAAGGCATTGTCAGCCTGAATGAGCGGGGGCGAGGCGACCAGTTCGTGACCGTGAATGTGGTCATTCCCACCAAGCTGACCAAAGAGCAGCGGCAGCTGTTTGAGGCTTTGGCAAACTTGAACAAAGACGACGAGATCTCACACGAACGCAACATCTTCGAGAAGGTAAAAGATATCTTCGGGTAGCGGGTGCCCATGCCCCGAAGGCGCTTTTTCATCCCACAGAATAGCATTCAGGACGCGACGGCCGTCCTCTCCCCCGATCAGGCCCATCACCTGCGTGATGTCCTGAGGCTCCGCCCCGGGGAGCAGGTCGAGCTGTTCGACGGGAAGGGGCTCGGTTATTCCGGCACGGTCGAGTACCATGGCACTGAGATCCGCATCGGCTCGCTCAAGTGCATCGGCCCTCCGGAGGAGTGCGGAATCCCGTTGGTGCTGGCCGCGGCGCTCATAAAGCCGGATCGATTTGAGTGGGTGCTCCAGAAAGGAACGGAGCTCGGGGTGGACCGGTTCCTTCCGCTGGAAACGCGCTTTGCAGCAGTTCACATCCCGCCGGCGAAGCTTGAAGCCCGGCTGGAGCGCTGGAGGCGCATCATCCGGGAAGCTTCCAAGCAAAGCAGGCGCCTCACTGTGCCCGATATCCAGGTGCCTCTTCCCTTGGATGCGCTCCTGGCTTTACGGGTGTATGCGACGTGTGCCAGATTCATGCTTCATGAGAAGGCGTCCGAGCGACTGAAGCCGTGCGCACCTGAAGGTAGCGCCGTCCTGCTATGCGTCGGACCCGAAGGGGGATGGGATGACGCCGAAGCCCAGGCAGCTGAGCGCGCGGGATTCCGGCTGGTCAGCCTGGGGTCGAGGATTCTGAGGGCCGAGACTGCCGCCCTCGCCGCGGTCTCGGTTTTCCAGTTCCTTCTGCAGGATACAAGATCAAAGGGGGGCGCGTGGGAAGATATGTCGCGTTTCTAGCCTGTGTCTGGATTGTGACGGCGCAAGCATGGGGGCAGGACCCGGAACGTGCGCTCAAGCCTGAGATTCCTGAACTGATCGCTGTCGGACGGGTCCGCACAACCTTCGCCGTGGAGTTCCTCCACCGTGCACGTTATTCCCTGTCGGGGCTGGAAGGAGACCTTCTGCGCCTGGGCGAACTCGACTTTCGCGTTGGCGCAGGTGATTATGCCGAGTTCCAGATTTCGGGCGTCTGCCGGGATTTCCTCACCATCACCCGTCGCACGCAGCAAGTCCTTCCCATCACTTTTGCGGGAGATGCGACCAGCGATTTCGGCGACCTGATTCTGGGCACAAAGCTCAAACTCGCAACCGAGCAGCGCTCTCGGCCGGCAGTCGCCTTCAGGTTTGCGGTTCAACTTCCGAACGCAAGCAACGAGACCGGATTGGGAACAGATGAGACCGATTTTTTTTCGAGCGTACTGCTGTCAAAACATCTGGGCAGCGTAGAGATCCTGGGCAACCTCGGCCTGGCGATTCTCGGGTCCCCCGTGCAGGCGAACTCCCAAGCGGATATGCTGACCTACGGATTCGGCATCACCATCCCTTTGCATAACAGACTGGAACTGACAGGGGAAGTTTACGGGCGGCAGGGGCCTGTGCGCCTGGGCAATGAAAGTCTCTCCCAGGTTCAGGCAGGTGCGCGCTTCCGTGCGGCAGGATTAAGCTGGAATGTTGCAGGCATCGCGGGACTCAGGCATTTCAACCCTAGCTCCGGGCTGATCGTGGGTGTAACTTATGAATTCCAGGCTTTCGCCAAAAAGCGGAGCCCGGTGACTGTCCGACCGGGAAAACCGCCGGGGAAAAGATAGCCCATGAGTGCTGCTGATTCCGCTTTTTGCTGCTTTCGCTGCGGAGCACCCTATGCGTTTAAGGAACGCATCGGCCGCAGCGATTCCTGTCCCAAATGCGACGCTGACCTGCGCTGCTGTCGAAATTGCAGACATTACAATCCCAATGCCCACAACCAGTGCAACGAAACCCAAGCGGACTGGGTCAGGGAAAAGGATCGCGCCAATTACTGTGACTATTTCGAGCCGCGGCGTGGAGCCGGGGGAGGAGGCGTCACGAATCGCGCTCAGGATGCGCGAGCCCGCTTCGATGACCTTTTCAAGAAGTAGGGTTGAGCATTAGGCTGCCTGGCATGAATGAGGAAGCACCCGTCGTCGTTGCCACTACCTGGATGACGACCGAAGCATCGGTGATCAAAAGCCTGCTGGAAGGCTACAACATACCCTGTCACTATTCTTCCCAACTTCCACAGGAAGTCAATCCCCTCTTCGTGGGGAGGCTGGCTGAGATACGCATCTTTGTCCCCGCGGCACTCGCCCAGGAAGCGCGGCGCGTCCTGGAAGAGCACCGGCGCAGAAGACACCTGCACCTGGTCGATCCCTGAGCAGGGGAAAATCAGCCGCAGCTCCATTCGTTTTCACTACACACCCCCAGACCAGCCCGTTTTTTTGCACAGGGGCCGGGAGCCTGATGATATCGATTCAAGTCTTGTGTTTTCTTACTTTATGGCGGACACATGAAAATCATTTTCACAAGTTATGCACAACCGCAGCACATATTATCCACCCCATTTGCACTTCTCCGGCAGAGCGGTCTGCGATTCAGGGATAGCAGCAGGTAAGAACTCCCGGTGCATGATGGATGAGATTCAACAGGCATTCATCCTTCGCCGCCTGTCATTTGTGAGATGCTTTCCCGGAAGCCCTGTTCGGATATGCCCTGGATCCAAAGGATTTTGTCCCTCGATTTTTGCCCGGCGATGATCCGGAGGCACGACTTTGGCAGGCCAAGGAGTGCGGAAAAGAACTCTACGACAGCGCGATTGGCGGCGTCATCGACTGGAGGAGCGCAAATCTTGACTTTCAAGGCGCTGCCGTGGATTCCGGCAATCTGTGGGCGGCGCGCACGAGGCTGAACGTGCAGCGGCACCTCAATGCCTGAATCCCTCTGCCGGATCCTGAGGCGGGCGCTATCCATAGCTGCGCTCCCCGAAGATTGCGGTTCCGACACGCACAATGGTGGCGCCTTCCTGGATGGCAACTTCATAGTCATGACTCATTCCCATGGATAGCTGTCCTCGTCCAAGACAGCCCGGTTGCTCCTGTTCAAGCGATTGACGGAGCTCGCGCAGTGCCACAAAGTAGGGGCGCGTGCGTTCGGGATCTTCGAAGAATGGGGGGATGGTCATGAGACCGTCCAGGCGCAATCCTCCAAGCGGCCTGATCGCGGCAGCGATCTCGACAACCTGGCTGCGCTCGGCGCCGAATTTTGTTTCCTCATGCCCCAGATCCACCTGGATAAGAACCGAAAGCGTTTTACCGATGGCCAAGGCTGCCTGGCTGAGCTTCCGAGCCAGCTTGATACTGTCGACCGAGTGGACCACATCGAAGAGCTCGGCGGCACGTTGGGCCTTATTTGACTGCAGGTGGCCGATCATGTGCCAGGTGAGGTCCGGCACGGATCGGAATTGCGGAATCTTGGATTCCGCTTCCTGCACGCGGTTCTCGCCGAAGTGGCTTTGACCGGCGGCGATGGCAGAGGAAATAGTGTCCTGGTTGAAATTCTTGCTGACGGCCACCAGCGTGATGTTCTCAGGCTTCCGCCCGCATGCCGCGGCCGCCGCCGCTATTCTGTCTCGGACCTTAGAAATGTTTTCTGCGATCTCGTTCACCGTTCGGTACCAGAGAATCACCTTGCTGGTGGCGGCAGGCAATAGGGCAGCGCCATGCGCCCTTCGCCGGCTACCAGCTGCCCACTGTTTTCTTGTCTCGCAACCTGCTGTTTGCTACTCTCCCTGCTGCGCCGCGACGCCGAGGGAATTCTAGATGCATTTCCTGTCTCAAGCAAGAACGGGCCATGTTCATCACATTTGAAGGGATCGAGGGTTCCGGAAAGAGCATTCAAATAGCCCGCACCGAAGTCTACCTCACAGCCAGGGGCGTGCCCTGCCTGCGCACACGCGAGCCGGGAGGGACGGCATTTGGCGCCGCTGTGCGCCAGGTCCTGCTGAACGCCGAAGGCCCGCAGCGCGAGCCGGTGGCCGAGCTGCTGCTCTATCTTGCAGACCGTTATCAGCACTTGCACGAGTTGATTGAACCGGAGCTCAGGCGAGGAGTCACCGTGCTTTCGGATCGATACCATGATGCGACGCGCGCCTATCAGGGTGCTGCCCGCCGCGTGGCCCCAGCGACTATCCAGGAATTGGCGCAGCTGCTGGCCATACGTGAGCCCGACAAGACGATCCTGCTCGACCTTGCTCCGGAGATAGGGCTCCAGCGCGCCCGTCTCCGCAATCAGGCCAGCGATGCCGCCGATGCAGAGGGGCGGTTCGAGGCGGAGGGTCTGCTATTTCACAGGGACGTGCGCGAAGCCTATCTGGCGCTGGCTGAATCTGCTTCAGACCGGATCTGCATCGTGGATGCATCGGGAACGCCGGATCAGGTTTTCGGGCGCATCGAGCCGCTCCTCGCGGCATGGTTCCGCTTTGCCGCCGAGGGGTCAACGCGAGGAAAGGCTGACCTGTGACCTCCCCTCTGAATTTCAACTCATTTGTCGGCAACGGCCGCGTGGTCGAGATTCTGCGGCGTGCTGTCAACCAGGACCGGCTGCCTCATGCGCTGATCTTCGCCGGCCCGGCGGGGGTGGGGAAGCGAACCCTGGCCCTGCTCCTGGCGCAACATCTGAACTGTCTTCAACCGGCAAACGGGAAGGCCTGCAACAGCTGCAGCAGTTGCCGCAAAATCAACAATGCAACCCACCCGGACGTCCAGGTCATTCAACCGGACGGAGCCTTCATCAAGATCGACCAACTGCGCGCTTTGATCGATGAGATTGCCTATCAGCCCTTTGAGGGGCGTTTTCGTGTAGCCATACTGGACGGTGCCGATCAGATGCGCCTGGAAGCCGCGAACTGTCTGTTGAAAACCCTCGAAGAGCCCCCCAGCCGATCGATCCTCATCCTTGTCACCGCAAGACCCTACCTTCTTCTGAGGACGATCCGCTCGCGCGCGCGTATGCTCCAGTTCGGCCCGATTGGCGAGGATGCCATAGAGCAATATTTGACCAGCAAGGAGGGGTGCGCGCCCGAGGACGCACGACTGGCTGCGGCTTTGAGCAACGGCAGCCTCGGCGCGGCGCTGGCCTTCGATGTTGCACGCAACCGGGAAATACGCCGGCAGGCACTTCGATTCGTTTCCCTGCTCCTGCGACGGGAACGGTTTACCCAAGCCAGCGCACTGGCTGCGGGCATTGCCAAAGACAAGGAGTCCTTTCAAGCGTGGGTTGAAATGACCGCCACGCTGTTGCAGGATGTCTACTACGCACAAGTAGCGCCGGGGCGGATGGGCCAGCGCGACCTCGTTGGGGAATTGACCGGACTGGCGCAATCGGTGCCGCACGCGATTGTGGTTGCTGCCATCGAAGCGGTCAAAAATCTCAAGGCTGGAATACAGCAGAACGTTAATCGCCAGCTGGCACTGGAAGCGCTGTTCCTGGCGGAAATCACCCGCATATGAGTGATGGCTGATTAGTCATGGGTGATGAGTGATCAGCCAGGCGTGCGCCCTCAGTCCTTATTACTCATCATTTCTTTTTTTCCAGGCGCGCGCACCTCGATTTGAAATCGGCTGCGCTTGGAGATTCGGGATACTTCTTGAGGAAGTCTTTGTAGATTGCCAAGGCTCGGCTTTTATCCCCTTTCTTTTCATAGGCGCGTCCGAGGGCATCGTAGGCTGCTACCAGGTTCGGCTGATATTCCAGGGCATCCAGATATCGCTGGATGGCTGCATCGTAGTTGCCCCTTTTGAAATAGAACTTCCCCTTCTCGAGATTCTCCGCGGCGAGGAGCGGATTGTATTCCTTCTTGACAGCCGTCTCGGCATCGGTTTTCCCTTCCGCTACGCCTGTGTCGCGGATGATTGCCGGAGGCTTCTTGGGCGGTGCCTGCTGGGCCCATCCTGAGCCCATGGGTGCAAGCAGGGCCAGCATCAGGCAGTTCGTGAATCTGTTAAGACGTGGCATGGTGCCTCCTGATAGCGCACGACTCCTACGGACCTAAGTCGTGGTAACTCAAAGCATACAAAATCTAGCGGATTACTTTTCTCTTGTCAAAAAACCATCCTTCAGCTACTATTTTATCAATTCGGCATTTCCGAAAAAGCCCAATCGCATCTAATCCATAAGGTGATGCAGCGCTTTGGTTTGAAGGTCCTCGATAGTGAGCCGGGTTTTATTTTAGTCTCCATGGGAGCGTGCATTCATGGTAAATCGTAAGCTGATCCGCCCGAGCCTTTCCGAGATCAAGGATCAGATGCCCCGTTACAATGCCGCGCCGCGCAAGCGCGTGCCTCCAGAAACGACAAACGCGGAGAGCTATTACTACATCAAACAGATGGCGGCCAAGACGCCCATGGTCGTCAAGCTCGTGGATGATGAGGAGATCCGCGGGGTCATCGAGTGGTACGATCGAAGCTGCATCAAAGTGCATCGACAAGACGGGCCCAATCTCCTGATTCTCAAGCATGTAATCAAGTACATGTATAAGCAGAATGAAGATCAGGAATCCGACCTGGAACCTGACGACGTGGATCTGGAATAGGTTGCTGAGAGGCAAACCGGCGAAATGGGGGAATTCCGCCTTTTCGCACTGAAGGATGTCCCCGCCTGTGCCCAATTCTTCCGAATCTGCACCCCTCCAGCTCGGCATCACGACCGGTGATCCTGCCGGCATAGGGCCCGAGGTGTCTTTGCGTGCTGCGCAAAATCCGGGATTGCGCGGCCGCTGCCGGCTGCTGTTATTCGGTGATGCCGATCTCATGCGCAGGCAGGCCGCAACTCTTGGGCTGTCCTGCGACTTTGAGGTGATTTCCGCAGATGCCTTGGGCGGGAGCGTGCCGCTGCCGGAACGCGGCATTGTTCATATCCCCGCAAGCCGTGAGCACATCACCCCCGGCCGGGGTTCGAGAGCCGGTGGAGAAGCGGCGGCACGCAACATCGTGGAATGCGTCCGAGCCTGCCGGGCCGGGCGGCTGCATGCCATGGTCACGGCGCCGCTGAACAAGACGTTCTTTAACGAAGCCGGCTATCCCTTTCCGGGACACACGGAGTTTCTGGCCCACCTGACCGGAGTCTCGCGGTTCGCGATGGCATTTCTGACCGAACGTCTTAAGGTCGTGCTGGTGACGATTCATCTGCCGTTGCGCGCAGCCATCGACAGCATCACTTCGACATCCATCATGGAGAAACTCGAGATTCTGCTCGAAGAATTCCCCCGCCTCGGGCTGCCATGCCGCAGGATCGCAGTGGCCGGTCTGAATCCGCATGCCGGCGAGGCAGGCCTGCTCGGCCGGGAGGAGATCGAGCAGATTATGCCGGCCCTGGCGCAGGCACGAGCGCGCTACGCGGACGTGGCAATCGAAGGACCCATTCCCGCCGACACCCTTTTCCACCGCGCGGCTCAAGGGGAGTTCGACGCGGTCCTGTCGCTTTACCATGACCAGGGGCTGACGCCGATCAAGCTGCTGGGATTCGGCGAGGCCGCGAATGTGACGCTGGGCCTCCCTTTTATCCGCACTTCTGTGGATCACGGGACTGCGTATGAGATAGCTGGAAGGGGTTGCGCACGCCCCGACAGCATGATCGCCGCCATCCGCTGGGCCCTCCGACTGAAAAGCAAGTCATGAGTGATAAGCCTTTTACCCGGCACTCATGACTCATCACCTTCTAGGTAAACAGCTGGATGAGCGAGCGGACACCAAAGCCGGTTGCCCCCTTGGCTGCGAAGGGCTGGCCGTCGTGGTCGAGGTCCACTCCCGCAATATCGAGATGTACCCACGGCGTGCCTTCTACAAACTCCTGGAGGAACTTGGCCGCGGTGATGGCGCCGCCCCAGCGATTGCCGACATTCTTAATGTCCGCAATTTCGCTGCGGATGGCCTTGCGGTAGTCGTCGTCGAGCGGCAGCTGCCAGAACCTTTCGCCGGTGAGTCTGGCTCCACACCTCAGTCGCTCGAGGATTTCCTGATCGGTTCCCATCATGCCGGCGTTGATGTGGCCGAGCGCGATCACGCAAGCACCAGTGAGCGTGGCGATGTCGATGAGTCGCGTGGCTCCTAGCGTGCGGGCATAGGCGAGGGCGTCGGCGAGGATCAACCGTCCTTCCGCATCGGTGTTGATGATCTCGATTGTCTTCCCCAGGTACGACTTCACGATGTCTCCGGGCTTCGTCGCGTTGCCGCTCGGCAGATTCTCTACTGCGGGAATAAGCCCGATGACCGCATGCAGGGACCCAAGTTCGGCGAGTGCGGCCATGGCGGCGAGCACGGCGGCTCCCCCGGCCATGTCAGCCTTCATGTCCTCCATTTTTTCCGCCGGCTTGATTGATATCCCGCCGCTGTCAAAGGTGACGCCCTTGCCGACCAAGGCAAAAACGGGAGCACCTTTCTGCGGTTTCTGTCCCGGGATGCGGAGGATGATGAGCTTGGGAGGCTGATTGCTGCCGCGACTGACGGCCAGCAGGGCATTCATGCCCAGTTTCTCTATCTCCTCGGGCTCGAGAATACTGACCTCGAGTCCTGTCCGTGCGCCTACTGCCAATGCCCGTTCTGCGAGTTGGCTCGGGGTCAGGATGTTGGCGGGCTCGTTCCCCAGCGAGCGCGCGAAATTGACGGCATTGCCGACAATCGTGCCGCGGCGAATTCCCTCTTCCGCCTGGTGCCGCCTGGTTTTGCCCTCGCTGAGGAGCACCAGGGCTTCCGCTTCACGCGTTTCGATCTCGCGGGTCTTGTAGATCTCGGACTCGTAGTTACCGTGCAACGCCCCTTCCACCGACACCCGGGCGGACTCCGCCGATGGAAATCCCCCGCGCATCAGGAATGCGATGCTCTTGCAGCGTGCCTGGCGTGCCACGCGCGCAGCCGTGCCGGCAACTTCCCTGAGCCGGGCCAGATTGAACTCGCGCTCTTTTCCGGCGCCGATCAGGAGCAACCGCCGGGCTTTCAGCCGGGCGGGACGGTGGATGAGGCAGGTACGGTGCAACTCCGGCTTGAACTCGCCTGTGGCAAGCACCGTCGCGGCCACGCCCTGAGTGGCTTTGACCAGCCCCTTAAGGGAAGATGCTTTCTTGAGCTGATCTTCAAAGACTGGGTAGGCAAGCAGGTCACAAGCGACATCCGCATAGCTTCGGGCTTCGAACTCGATTCGCATCCGTGCCTCCGGGCATTTGGTTTGGCAGCAAAAATCAGGTGTCAGGCTTTAAGAGTTTTGTTTTTCAACGTTTATGAATTGCAAGGAGCAAACGATCTGGAAAACGAGATTCTCAAGGCCTGACACCTGGTTTTTGGTGCGTCTTCATGGCTGCCCTGGTTTCCCGGTCTACTTCCTTCCGGCGCTCCGTCTCGCGCTTGTCGTACTCCTTCTTGCCGCGCGCCACGCCGAGCTCCACTTTGACGCGGCCGCGGGTCAGATATACCCGCAGCGGAACCAGCGTCAGTCCTTTTTCCTGGGTTTTGCCGATGAGCTTGCGGATTTCCTTGTGGTGCAGCAGCAGCTTCCGGGTGCGGGTCGGATCGTGGTTCTGACGGTTCCCGTGTGAATAAGGGCTTATGTGACAGTTTAATAGA
Source organism: Terriglobia bacterium (assembly GCA_020072565.1). Classification (NCBI taxonomy): domain Bacteria; kingdom Pseudomonadati; phylum Acidobacteriota; class Terriglobia; species Terriglobia bacterium. Next base: position 26,012 of record JAIQGI010000001.1, on the reverse strand, counting down.
ACCGGTTCCCCGTCCTTGACGATCGCATAGCTGTCCTTCAAGTTGATCCGGCCTTCGCGGATCGACTTCACCTCCGTACCGAGGAGCGCGATTCCAGCCTCGAGCCTCTCCAATACGAAGTAATCGTGAAATGCCTTCTTGTTGGAAGCGACGAGCTTCTCGCCCGAGGTTTTCTTTTCCATGAATCGTTTCCGCCAAATATGCGATCCGATACGGCACCGAGTTTTGGATGAAGTCCTTGGAGTGCGCAAGTTTGCTTGCGCCTTATTTCACTCCACCCTGCCCTGCCCGCTCCGGGGCGTCCTGAAGGTCCTCCCCCTGAAAGGTATCACAGGTCAGGGCACGGATAAACAGGTGGCGATGTAGTCGCGCACCGCCTCTTGCCACGGGCGCATCGGGGGGAAGCCCTCCCGCCGGAGACGCGTGTCCGCCAGAATCGAGCAGGCCGGCCGGGGCGCCGGCCGTGGGAACTGGGGCGTCTTCACCGGCTCGACACTGGCGCCTGCCACGGCAGCCCATTCCACGGACCGGCAGGCAAGCTCGTACCACGTGCATGATCCGCCATTGGTCACGTGATACGTTCCCTGGCAACCCCGCTCCAGCATCGCCTTCGTACGTGCCGCCAGATCCTGCGTATAGGTGGGGTTCCCACGCTGGTCATCCACGACACGCAGGGGCTGGCCCTGCCTGGCAGCGCCTACGATCGTGCGGATGAAGTTCTTGCCGTGGCAGCCGAAAAGCCAGGATGTCCGCAGAATCAGGTGGTTCGGACAAAGAGAACGCAACAACTGTTCCCCGCGCAATTTTGATTTGCCATATACACTCAGCGGATTGGGGGCGTCCTCCTCATGATAGCCGTCCTCCCTGGTGCCGTCGAAGATGTAGTCGGTGCCGTAGTAGACGAGGAGCGCGCCCACGGCGTGCGCGGCCGCCGCCAGGTTTCCCGCTGCCTCTCCGTTAATCAGGAAGGCCTCTTCCTCATGCGATTCACAGTAGTCGACGTTGGTCAGGGCGGCGGCGTTGATGATCACTTCGGGGCTGAACTCCTGGACGCGTGCGCGGCATTGCCCGGCGTCCGTGATGTCCAGCTCCGGCAGGTCGAGTCCGAGGAGGTCGCAGGTGGCGAGCGTCCCCATCAGATCCGTACCCAACATGCCGCGGGATCCGAGCACCATGACTTTCATGGGATTCTCATCTCACAGCTCGGCCAGCGTGCGCTTCCGATCCTGGTACATGCGCTCATAGTAGGTCCGATAGGCGCCGCTCCTGACATGCTCCACCCAGATGGGATTCTGGAGGTACCAGTCGATCGTCCTGCCCATCCCGCTCTCAAAGGGGATCTCCGGTTTCCACCCCAGCTCGCGTTCGATCTTTGAAGAGTCGATGGCGTAACGGCGGTCGTGACCCGGCCGGTCGGCCACGAAGGTAATCAGGCTCTCATCCTTTCCAAGGGTCTGCAGGATCAAACGCGTGATTTCGAGATTGGTCTTTTCCTGCCGGGCGCCGATGTTGTAGACCTCGCCGGGGCGGCCATGGTGGAGGACGCGATCCAGGGCCATGCAGTGGTCATGGACGTGAATCCAATCCCGCGTGTAGAGCCCGTCTCCATATATCGGCAGCGCGATTCCGGCCACGGCGTTGGTGACGAGCAGAGGAATGAGCTTTTCGGGAAACTGATAGGGACCGTAGTTGTTCGAGCAGCGCGTGATCAGGCACGGAAAGCCGTAGGTACAATGATAGCTGCGCGCCAGCAGGTCGGCGGAGGCTTTGCTGGCGGCATAAGGGCTGTTGGGCGCGAGCGGGGTTGTTTCGGTAAACGCGCCGGCTGGGCCCAGGCTGCCGTAAACCTCGTCGGTCGAGATCTGCAGGAAGCGCTTCACGCCGGCTTTTCGGGAGGCCTGCAGCAAGTTCAGGGTACCAACGATGTTGGTGCGGGCGAATTCCGAAGCGTCCAGGATGCTGCGGTCGACGTGCGACTCTGCGGCGAAGTTTACGACAGCATCCACCCCCGATCCCAGGATCGATCCGAGCGGCTCCTGGTCGCAAACGTCGCCTTGATGGAATTGATACCGGGGATCTGCTTCCAGACCTGCGAGATTTTCCAGATTGCCGGCATAGGTAAGCTTATCGAGCACAAGGATCCGATAGCCGGGATAGCGCGCCAAAATCGAGCGCACGAAATTTGAGCCGATAAACCCGGCCCCGCCCGTCACCAGCAATCGCATGGTCATGCATCCTCTCAATTGACGATGGCGAATTGTTCAATCGTCATTCGTCAATCGGTCAAGCCTTTCCGGCGGCGGCTTCTCCCCGCTGGATCTGTTGAGCGACCAGATTCGAAGCGCGGAGCAGGGATTCAAACGTGCCGGCATCCGTCCACCAGCCCTCCAGAATGTCGTACTCAAGTTTGCCTTTCTCGATGTAGTAGTTGTTCACGTCGGTGATCTCGAGCTCGCCTCGTGCCGAAGGCTTCAGTCCCTTCACAATATCGAAGACTTCGCCGTCGTACATGTAGATCCCGGTGACCGCGTATTTTGATGCCGGGACCTGGGGCTTCTCATCGATGCGCACGATCCGCTTGCCCTGGATCTTGGCGACACCGAAGCGCTGCGGGTCATCGACTTCTTTGAGAAGGATGCGGCTTCCCGATCCCTGCCTCTTGAAATTTTCCACATAGGTGGCGATGGAGCCTTCGATGATGTTGTCGCCCAGAATGACGCAGACGGGCTCGCGGTCGGCAAAGAACTCGGCCAAAGCCAGGGCCGCGGCAATACCTCCTTCCCCTTCCTGGTAGGTATAGTTGATGTGCTTCAGCCCGAACTCCTTCCCATTACCGAGCAGCCGAAGGAAATCGCCGGCGTTTTTTCCACCGGTCACGATCAGGATTTCGCGGATCCCGGCGCCGACCAGGGTTTCGATCGGGTAGTAGATCATCGGCTTGTGATAGATGGGCAGCAGGTGCTTGTTGGTCACCTTGGTGAGTGGGTACATACGGGAGCCGAGCCCCCCGGCCAACACTATTCCTTTCATGAGTTCAGACCTTTCTCGAGCCTTTCTCTGCACGCTCCGCGTTAAGAGCATCGGGCAGGGCCGTCACTATATCACATAGCCCCCATTCTTGAGCCCGCCCACTTCAAAAACAGCTGCGATTCAGACACTGCGGGCAAATGCGGCCAGGAAGGGCATGATGCGGTATAGCCGCATCCCAAGAATCTCAACGCAGAGTTCGCCGAGGTCGCGGAACCCGAAGTACATTGGTGCTCTTCGTGGCCGGCTCTTCCCACACTGTTTTACGCACCTCCGCGTCGGAGGTCGGAGGTCGCGCTTTTCCTCTGGAGCTCGTAGAGCTTGGCGTATTTGAAGTAGACCGAAACGGCACCCATGATGGCTACCATCGTGCCTGGCGCGCCGTCCAGAAAACCGCGCTTCAGCAGGTATCCTTTCATGAATGCGGCGAGCGGGTTTCCCAGTACCCTGGTCATCGATGCGGTTCTGCCTTTCTGCCGGTAGTCCTGGGCTGCAAGGGTGGAGTAAGTCTCCAGGCGCCGCAGGTAGTCGGAAAAACTGCGATAGGTGTAATGCAGGATTTCGCCCCGGAGGACGCCTGGCATTCCCTCGACCTGCACGGATTCATGGACGCGCCCGCCCCGCCAGCGGCCGCGCCTGCGATCGAAGAGCCGCAGCTGGTAATCGGGATACCAGTCGCCGTGCCGGATCCACCGGCCCATGAAAAAAGCGACGCGCGGCATACGGTATCCCATCCGCCCGAAGCCCGCCCGCCGCAACTGCTCGATTTCGCGGCTCAGTTCCGGTCCGATCCGTTCGTCGGCGTCCAGCGAGAGAATCCAGTCGTGGCTTGCCTGGTCGACGGCATGGTTTTTCTGATCCACGAAACCCGTCCAGCCCCGCGTGAAAATCCTGTCCGTGTATCGGCGGCAGATCTCGACTGTTGCATCCGTGCTGCCGCTGTCGACGACCACGATTTCTTCGGCCCAGGCCAACGACTGGAGCGCCTCCTCAACGTTCACTTCCTCGTTGTGCGTGATCAGGGTTGCGGATATAGGTTCCATAAGAGCCTAGTAGAGGGCGATCGGAGCCGTGCTGTAGAAGCGCTGCAGCAATTCGAGCAGCTCCCGATCCGTCCTGGCCATTGTCCGGCGGGTTGCGCGTCTCTTCCGGAGAATCGTCGGCAGATGGGCAAACCCGGTGCCGACGGCCCAATAAAAGCGCCAATCCAGCACCAGCCAGCTCGCCAGCAGGCGTAACGCGATCGACAGTTGATGAAGCCGGAACATGTGCGGATCATGCAGCAACATCCAGTGCATCAGAATGCGGCTGCGGCGTGAGATCTTGTTGAGTGCACAGCGCTTATAGCGCCGGTCCATGGTCTGGCTGGCGTCGTGGCAAGCGATGCTGCGCGGCTCGTATTTTATCATCCACCCTCGCTTCCAGGCGCGGTAGGATAGCTCGATGTCCTCAACCATAGCGGTCAGGGGATCAAACCCGCCTAGATCCAGGAACCTGGCGCGGTCATAGGCCGAAAAAGCTCCAATGGCCGTAAAGGACAGCAGAGGCTGGGCTGGATCGGCTCCGGGCAGGAGGTCGTAGTTCTGGTAGGTGCTCCACATGCCTCGGCGAAAGCGAGCTACCTTGCCCCCGTTGCAGAAAACGTCTTCCGCCTGATTCAGCAGCTTTCCTGTGACGGCGAAAACTCCGGGATCCGCGAAGTGCTCTGCCAGAGGGAGGATACAATCCGGTCTCAAGCGCACATCGTTGTTGAGGAGAAGGACGACAGGATACCGTGCCGCTTCAAAGCCGGTCTGGCATGCGGCAGAAAATCCGAGATTGTGCTCGTGCTCGATGAGCGCGATCCGGCCCGAGTACTGTTCTTTCAGCCATTGAGGTGTGCCATCTCCCCCGGCGTCTTCCACGACCAGGATCTCGGTTTCATGCCCACCTTGTTCGCGATAGCAGTCAGTCGCGGTGACCACGGAGGGGAGGTAGGCCTCGAGCAGATGCTTCCCTTTCCACGTAGGTATGACAACCGAAATGTCCATGCGGGCGCCAGTATATGGGAATCGCGCGCGCTGAAAAAGGGGAGAGATTGGCGTTACCCGAGGAAATCACAACGAAGTCTCTAGAGCGCGGTGGCTTGCCGCCGTCGTGGGCGCGTCACATTGGGCGTTCGCTCCCCAAGCGCGGGCAAGCCGCCGCACTCCAAAGATGACTACTTGACCACCTGGAAATCGGCGTTGGTGGTAAGAGATTTGTTCGAGATCCGGTCCAGAATCTTCATCTCCAGCTTGTATCTGCCGGGTGCCATGTCCTTGACCGGGATCTGGGCCACGATGACAACTCTCTGACCCGAGGTAAATTGGACCGTTCTTCCTTTCGTGTCCTCGATGTCCTGCACGACCTTGTCACCGGATTTTACGGTGTAGGAAATCTGCAGGGACGGTTCAAGCGTGGCCTGATCGTACGCCGCATTGTAGATCTGAAAATAGGGAATAAGGTTCTGTCCGTTGACATATTCGGACTTCACGTTCGGCTGCACCTTCATGTCGCCGATGACAAACTGCTCCAGGTGATCGTAGGTCGGGGGAACGCCGTTGACTGAGTTTGCCAGTATGACGCTGCTCGTTTGCAGATCTTCGCCGTCGAACTTCGGGACCATGATGCCGTAACTCATCGAGCCGACATAGCCGCTGTTCAAGTCCTTGAGGATCAGGTCAAGCCGGTATCGCTGTCCGGCATCCAGGAACACCATCGCCTGATAAATCGACCGCTTGTTCTTGCCGGCCTCAAAGAACTCGTCAGTGTACTCCGCGGAGATCGTGTTTTCGAACTCGCCGGCGATGCGTGCCTGCAGGGTTGTGATTTCCCCGTAGACGTTGACCGAAGCCCGATTGAATCCCATCTCCTTCTTGAACTCGAGGTTCTTGTTATCCAGCTCGATAGTGATCGGGACCATCACTTTGGTTGCCGAAAGCCGGATGAAATCGGTCCGCATCGTGTAGGGAAGCTGATTATAGGTTATGCGCGTCGTGACGATTCCCTTGAGATCCGCAAACTTGATCTGGGGGGGCCGCTGAACGTTGAAGTAGCGGGCCAGGCGCTCGAAAGGCGCGTCCTTGGATCTCTGGAAGTCGGTCTGGCTCATGTAGCCGTAGTTGACACGATCCTCTTTTTTGGTGAGCCCCATCTCCTCGCTTTCGGTCAAGCCCGCGTTGGGGACCGTCAGAAGCGCGTCCTTCTCCTCCGCATCCATCGCGAGCCGGTATTCGCCGGTGAAGGTCTTGTCCACGAATTCGAGCTCGACGTCGTCGCCCACATTGTCAATGTGACGATAGCGCCAGCGTTCGAAGGGATACACGCTTGTCTGCCCGCCGCCTTCCCAGAATTCGCGCTGGTACGAGCCTCCCGAGGGATGCGATTCTTTGCCGTCGGGTTCACCGTACAAAATGTAGATGCGTCCGCGATCGGTTTTCCAGCCCGGGATTCCGGAAGCGAAGTGCTCGTTGGCGTAAGCGATCCGGCGATAATGCTCGACCTTGAACTGGTTGCCGCCCTCGCGGGGGTCCTCGTTTCGGCGCGCCCAAAACTGCTCGATAAAATTCTCACGCTCTTCGTCGGTGGTGAGGGCCTTGAACAAGTCCCTCTCCTCAGGCGTGATGATGTAAATCACGTCTTCGTTAAGCCATCTCTTGTAGTAGTCGGTGAGGGTGTTTTCCCTTGCCTTCGCTTTCTGCAGGTCGGCGGGCTTGATCTTCTGCCGCTCAGGGGGCGGCACCGTCTTCTGCTGGCCGGCAGCCTGGGCATTTTGCTGATCAGCGACCTTGGCTTTCTGCGGGTCAACGCTCTGGGTCTTATCCTGTTCACTCGTATTGGCCTGCTGCTGCGCAGCATAGGACGAGATAAGAAGCCCGAGGGAGATGGTTACCGAGAAAAGACTTATTGCGATAGTCAGGTTTTTTTTGGTGCGCACGGGACTTGCTCCAGAGGGTGGAGTTAACTTTTACCGATGAATTATATGTACTAAAGGGGTGGAGTGTCAATTAACACCTGCGCCGGTATGATTTTCTGCAAATCCTAACGCAGAAGGAGCAGGAACCGAAGGAAAAAAATGGGAATCAGAACAACCGTCAACACTATGAAATATAAGAGGTTTCCTCTGCGTGCTCCGCGTCCTCCGCGTTGAGGGTTTCTCCTTGCCGTCACTCGTATCGAAGCGCATCGATAGGATCCAAGCGGGAGGCCTTGAGCGCGGGATACCAGCCCGCGGCAATGCCGATCGCCCCGGCGAAAGTAAACGCCAGGCCGATCGCGGCGGATGAAACCAGGGTGGGCCAACCCAGCGAGTCGGATATCGCTTTGGAAGCTCCGACGCCGCAGCATATGCCCAGGATTCCACCGAAGATGGCCAGCACCACCGCTTCAGTGAGGAATTGGAATTGAACATCCCCGCCCGTTGCGCCAACGGCCATGCGAATGCCGATCTCACGCGTGCGCTCGGTGACGGACACCAGCATGATGTTCATGACGCCGATGCCACCCACAATCAGGCTGACGAAAGCGATGCTTGCCAGAAGCAGAGTCATCACTTTGTTAGAGTTGTTTGCGAGTTCGGCAATGTCCGAGAGGTTGCGCACCTGGAAGTCGGCATCTTCGGCCGAAGCGATGTGGTGGCGCTGCATCAGGAGTTCGTTGATTTGGTTTTCCGCTGTCGACGTTGCCGTTTGAGATACGGCAGAAACCATGACGGCGTTGATGTAGGTGATTCCCAGCAGTTTCTTCTGCACGGTCGTGTAAGGAGCGATGATGGTGTCGTCCTGATCCTGTCCCATGCCGCTCTGGCCCTTCGACTTCAGCACGCCGATGACACGCCACGGCGCATTCCGAATGCGGATTTCCTGGCCTACCGGATCCTGCCCGGGGAAGAGATTGTCCACGACGGTCTTGCCGAGGATGCAAACGCGCTCTGCCGCGTTCTCGTCCTGGTCGGTAAAAAAGGTTCCTGTCTCCATTTCCCAGAGCTTGATACGAAGAAAGTTGGTATTGACTCCCTGGATGTTGGTGAACCAGTTTTCATCTCCGAACACCACAGGTGCGCTGGCGCGAACCAGGGGGGATGCCTCGCGCACCGCGGTGCATTCGCGCACGATTCCCTGGTAATCTTCGACGGTCAGGGAGCTCGAGGTTCCTGCGCCGGACCTGACGCCGCCGCGGTTATAGGAGCCTGCGGTGACGTAGAGCATGTTGCTTCCTGCGCTTGCGATCTGCTCCGCGATGGTTGCCTGGGCGCCCTGCCCGATACTGACCATGGCAATGACGGCGCCGACCCCGATGATGATGCCGAGCATCGTCAGGATCGACCGCATCTTGTTGAGACCGAGTGCCTTCAAGGCTACCCGGATAATGGTGAAAAGAAATACCATGACTCAGTCCTCCGCAGGCGGCATGCTGGCGAGAACCTCTGCAGCGATGCGCCGTCTCAGCACCGGCTGATCCCGGGTGATCTGCCCGTCGCGGAAGGTGATGATGCGTTTGCTGTATTCGGCAATGTCGGGCTCATGGGTGACCAGGATAATTGTCAGATTTTCACTTTCGTTCAGTTCCTGGAACACCTGCATGATTTCGACGCTCGTACGGCTGTCGAGGTTGCCCGTCGGCTCATCGGCAAGCAGAATGGCCGGCCGATTCACGAGCGACCGGGCGATTGCCACCCGCTGCTGCTGCCCGCCGGAGAGCTGCGACGGGATGTGATGAGTTCTGTCTGCCAGCCCTACCTTCACGAGCGCTTCCTGGGCAAGCCGGCGCCGGTCCCGTGCGCGCATGCGCGCGTAAATCAGCGGCAGCTCCACGTTCTCGAGCGCGGTGGTCCGGCTCAGCAGGTTGAAGCCCTGGAAGACAAAACCGATGCGCTCGTTGCGGATGTGGGCAAGTTCGACGCGCGACAGTTCCGCCACATTCGTATCCTCGAGCAGGTAGGTTCCTTCGGTGGGCTTGTCCAGGCAGCCGAGCAGGTTCATGAAGGTCGATTTTCCCGAGCCCGACGCGCCCATGATGGCGACGAACTCGCCGCGGCGGATTTCGAGACGGATGCCGCGCAGGGCGTGCACCCTCGTATCCCCCATTTCGTAAAACTTGTGGAGATCCACCACCTTGATGAGCGCCTCGCTGCTGGTCGCATGCGCCGCCTTCCAGTCTTGTCCCGCCTGTATTTGCACCTGTGCCGCACTCATGAACGCCGACCCCATCAGCGCATCCCTCTGCCCATGCCGCCCATCGGTCCGCCGAATCCCGGCGGCCGCGTTGCTGCATTCGCAGCCGGCCTGCCTTGCGCGTTTTCCAGACCGATTACGATCTTGTCACCCTCTGTCAACTTTCCCGGGTCGATTTCGGTTTGGACTCCATCGGTAAGGCCCAGCTTGACAACGATCGGCCGGAGCGATTTGTCCTCCCTGAGCACCCAGAGGGCGACGCGCCTGCCGCGCGCGCTTTGGTTCGGCCTGGCGTTGGCCGCGGGTTGCTGACTGTTACCTGCTCCGCCCGATGAGGCGCTCCTGTTGCCGGCACCTGCACCCTTCGGCGCCAATCCCATTTGCATGCCGCCGGCGGGTGTCGCTAGGGTCCCGCCTGCTTTGGCGCTGAGGGCTTTCAGCTGAGCGTAGTATTTTTCCTCGCCCGCAAGCCGGAAGGCTGCTTCCATATCCTGGTCCGAGAAGCCCGGCTTGAAGCGGAGCGCCGAATTGGGAATCTTGAGCACGTTGTCTGCCTTGTCGATCAGGATCTTGACGTTGGCGGTCATCCCCGGCTTGAGCTTGAGCTGCGGATTGGGAACATCGATCATGGCGTTGTACGTGACAACGTTCTGCACCGTCGTCGCAGCCAGGCGAATCTGGCTGATTGTGCCCCGAAACGTTTCTCCCGGATAGGCGTCCACGGCGAATGTTGCCTCCATCCCGGTCCTGATTTTGCCGACATCCGCTTCATCGATATTGGTGCTGACCTGCATCTTGGTAAGATCCTCGCCGATGGTAAACAGGGTGGGTGAGGAGAAACTGGCCGCCACCGTCTGGCCCCGGTCGATGCTGCGGGAAATGATGGTTCCGGATATTGGGCTGGTGATGATCGTGTGCTCGAGATTGACCTTGGCTTGGTCCAGGCTTGCCTGCGCCTGGCCCAGGCGCTGTTCATCGGCTTTGAAACGGGCCTGGCACGAGTCGATTTGCGACTGGGCTGCCTCCTCCGTTGCGACAGATGCATCCAGATTTGCCTGCGCGGTATCGAGATCGTCTCGAGCGATCAAGCCTTGATCCCATAGCCGCTTTTGCATGTTAAGCTTCCGTTGCAGGTTGAGCACGTCCACTTTGGCTTTCTCGAAGTTGGCTTTGGCGTTGGCAATTGTTGCCTTGTCGTCGTTCAGGCTCGCCTCCGCCGTGCGCACGTTGGCTTCCGCCTGCTGTACCTGCGTGTCGAACAGCTCGGGGTCCAGCTTGGCCAGGAGCTGTCCCTTCTTGACCTCGGAGTTGAAATCGGCATAGAGCTCGGCAACGGTGCCGGACACTTGTGTTCCGACCTGCACAGTTGTCACGGCTGCAAGGGTTCCCGTGCAGGCGACCTGGAGCACGACATCGCCGCGTTCGATGGTCCCCAGCAGGTAGGCGGGCTTGTCTGCTTTTACGGTGAAGAACTCGTAAGTTCCGAATCCTCCCATGGCGCCTATGATGACAAAGGTTATCCAGAGGTATTTGCTTGTGTACCAACGCTTTTTAGCTGTCATAAATCCACCTCATTACCCGGGCTCTCACCCAGAGCCCCGGTTTGCGAAGCTGCTGAGTAAGATGCCGCACTCAACATAAGGTTACGCCGCGCCCGGGCTTTTGTTTTGTCCCACGCCTGCAAGTTCTCCTGGATGTGTCCCGAGCCTGGTGGTATAAACCTTGCTGAAAACGTACCATGGAAGTATTCCCCAGGCAAAAAACCTTTATGGCGCGGCGACATTGACCTGAGGGTGCCCTTGGAGTGTGGCGGCTTGCTGCCGCTTTCGGCCGAGACGCAGCTGAGCCGGAAGAGATCCAGCACGAGCAGGCTTGCGTACCCGAAGGAGACCGTCGCCGATTCGATAACAGAATTTATCAAGAGCCGAGGTGATATCGATGTCTGCCAATTTACCTGAGCCGGAAGGCGGCGCGCTGCCGTTGACGATTCTGTCGGAAGAAGAGCGGATGTTTCGAACCAGCGTCCGTGAGTTTGCGGAGGAACAGGTCCGTCCGCATGTCAGCAGGATGGATCGGGAGGCCAGGATGGATCCCGAACTGATCCGAAAGTTCTTCGAACTGGGTCTGATGGGAGTGGGTGTGCCGGAAGCCTATGGCGGGGGCGGGAACTTCTTTATGGCCGTCCAGGCAGTGGAGGAACTCTCCCGGGTGGACGGGGCGGCCGGCGTCGTCGTGGATGTGCAGAACACCCTGGTCTGTAACGCCATCGTGCGCTGGGGTACGGAGGATCAGAAACGGAAGTATCTCCCGCGCCTGTGCACCGACATCGTCGGTTCTTACGCCCTTTCCGAAGCCGGGTCGGGCAGCGATGCCTTTGCGCTTGCGACGAAGGCGGAGGAGCGCGATGGCGGATTCGTCCTCAACGGGCGCAAGCTCTGGATCACGAATGCCGGCGAGGCCGGCCTCTTCATCATCTTTGCCAACGTCAATCCGCAACTCGGCTATCGGGGCATTACGGCGTTCCTGGTCGAGCGCGATACGCCCGGCTTCACGGTGGGCAAAAAAGAAGACAAGCTGGGCATCCGCGCCAGCTCGACTTGCGAGCTGATTCTGGAAGAGTGTTTTGTACCGCGCGCGCAGGTACTGGGCGAGGTGGGCAAGGGCTACAAGGTGTCGATCGAGACTCTCAATGAGGGCCGGATCGGCATCGGCGCGCAGATGGTCGGCGTTGCCCAGGGCGCTCTCGAGGGCGCCATCAATTACGCGCGCGAGAGGAAGCAGTTCGGCCAGCCGATCGCGAACTTCCAGAGCGTGCAGTTTCAAATCGCGCGCATCGCGACCGAACTGGAAGCCGCTCGCCTCATGGTTTATAACGCGGCCCGCCTGAGGATGTCCGGCAGCCCATTTACCAAGGAAGCCGCCATGGCAAAACTTTTCGCATCCGAAATGGCGGAGAAGGTGTGCGGCGAGAGCCTGGAGATCTACGGCGGCTACGGCTACACCAAGGAATTCCCGGCCGAGAAATACTATCGCGATGCCAAGATCGGAAAGATCTACGAGGGCACATCCAATATGCAGCTGCAGACCATCGCAAAGCTTATCCTCTCCCAATAACGGCGGTCAGTCGAACAGCCAGACGGGTGACCTTGCGTCTCGAAATTCGGTGTGGTAGTGTGTACCATTCTTTCCTGCTCCTACTGCTGATCAATTAAGTCTCTAACTATGGCCGGGAAACGCACATGGTGTGTCGTGGGAACGCAACATATCCATAGAGACCTATGAAGATGAAAGTTTATTATCACGACAACTGTTTTGATGGCCTGGCCTCCGCCGCGGTATTCAGCGATTTCTATCGCCGCAGGATCCGTGGGGGCGCCGAATTCGAGTACGAGGGGCTGGCGCACCGTGCCGGGCAGCTCTTCCTGGATGTGCGGTTCGACGGGGACGAGAATGCCATTGTCGATTTTAAATACTCCAGCGACCCACGGCTGACTTGGTGGTTCGACCACCATCAAAGCGCGTTTCTGAGCGCGGAGGACGAGAGGCACTTCCGCGCCGACCGCAGCGGAAAGAAATTTCACGATCCGACCTACAAGTCGTGTACAAAGTTCATTGCGCACATGGTGAGCAATAACTTCGATTTCGATCCGAGCCGCCTGAATGAGCTGATTCACTGGGCCGACATCATCGACGGCGCCCAGTTTCCCGACGCGCATTCCGCGGTCGAGCTGGGAGCGCCGGCCATGAAGCTCATGATGGTCATCGAAGGAAGCCGCGACCCGAAGAGCAGCAGGAAACTGATCGAGGATTTTCAGGTGAAATCGCTGGACGAGATCATGGCACTCGGCTGGGTGCAGTCGGCTTTCCGCCCGCTGTATGAGCGTCATCTCAAATCGATCGACATCATACGCGAGCATGCGCAGTACGCACAGGGGACCGTCTATTTCGACATCAGCGACTATAAAGACATGGAGGGATACAACAAGTTCATTCCTTATTACCTTTTTCCCGATGCCATCTACTGTGTCGGCGTAAGCCGCTCGAGCTTCCGCTCCAAGATTTCGGTCGGATCCAATCCCTGGAGTGGGCGGCCGCGCATTCACAATCTGGCTGCGCTTTGTGAACGGCACGGCGGAGGAGGGCATCCGGTTGTGGGTGCCATTTCTTTTGCACCGGAAGACCTGCCCCGAGCCCGGCGCATTGCCCATGAGATTGCGCGGGAACTGCGCAACGAATAGCCGGGACACGAATGGGTTTCAGCTGCGTCCTGTTGTGAAGATAGCTCTCCTGACGAACGTCGTGATCATGATCGGTAGTTTATGGAAACTAGAAAAACCGGTCACGATCACGAGCCATGACAGAAGAGGCACCGCGATAATCTGCCATTTTCATGCACTCGGGTGCGCCCGGTGCAAAGTCGACTGCGTTGGGATCATCGGGTAATAGCCATGCCGCTTCAGCACGGATCTAATCCCAAACTCCGCCCCGTGGAAGCCTTCTCGATGCAGATCAAGGGCGAGAACATGACTTGTCTGCGAGACCCGCAGGGATTTGCCGAGCAACCGCTCTTCCTCAACGGGCCGCAGGCGTTCCTGGTCTCCCTCATGGACGGCACCAACTCCCTGCGGGATATCCAGGCCGGCTTTTTCCGCCAGACTGCCGAGCTGCTGCCCATCGAGGTATTGGAAAACCTGGCAAAGCAGCTCGATGACCACCACTATCTGGACAGCCCGTCATTCCGCATCTATTACGACTCGCTCGTCCAGGAATTCCTGCGCGCTCCCACCCGTCCGGCCCTGCATGCCGGATCGGCTTACGAAGGTGACGTGAATGCATTGCGGAGCCAGATCGAAGGTTTCTTTACCAGCCCTGGCGGCCCGGGCCTGATTTCGACGCCGGATCTCACCCGGCCGTTGCGCGGATTGATTTCCCCGCACATCGATTTTCATCGCGGGGGGCCTGCCTATGCTCACGCTTACAAAGCGCTGGCGGAACATCCTGGCGCGGATCGCTTCATCATTTTCGGCACCTGCCACAGTCCCATGGAGATGCGCTTCGCGCTCACGGAAAAGGATTATGAAACACCCCTCGGCACTGCGACTGCCGATGGTGAATTTATCAGGCGGCTGGCGGCGAAGCTTGGCGGCGATCACGATTACTTTCAGGATGAATTTGCGCATCGCGCAGAGCATTCCATTGAATTTCAGATGGTGTGCCTTCGCTACGTATTGGGAGAGCAACGAGAGTTCAAAGTCGTCCCCATCCTGGTCGGTTCCTTCGAAGACATCTATGTCGCAGGCAAGACCGCCGCGCAGGATCCGGGAATTGCGGGCATGATCACGGCGGTGAAGGAGACGATTGCGGAGCTGCCCGCCAGGTACTGCGTGGTTGCCGGGGCCGACCTGGCCCATGTCGGCCGGCATTTTGGCGATCTCACCGGCCCCTCGCAGACCTCGTTGGAGGAGGTGGCGCAAGAGGACCGCAAGTTTCTGGAGCTTGTTGAAGGCGGCGATGCGGAGGGGATCTTTCGTTTTATCGCCGCGGAGCGCGACCGGCGGCGCGTATGCGGCTACCCCGCGATTTACATGGCCCTGCGCTGCCTGGAGAACCCGCGCGGCAGGCTTCTCGACTACCGGCAGTGGGCCGATCTGCAATCAGGCGCTGCCGTCACCTTTGCCAGCGTCGCCCTGTTCTAAAAGCAAAAACAGCCGCGAATGACTCGAAGGGCACGACTTTTCTGTTTCGTTGATCGGATCGACATAAGGAGGAAACCGGGATACAGTTTTAGGTGATGATCGACTTCGAAGCCGAGCCAGGAAGCTACCGCCACTGGAAACTGAGGATTGAAGGAGACCTTGCGTTTCTGGACATGGATGTCCGTGAGGACGCCCCGCTGCGGCCCGACTACCGCCTGAAGCTGAACTCCTACGACCTGGGTGTGGATATCGAGCTGGCGGATGCAGTGCAGCGTCTGCGGTTCGAGCACCCGCAAGTAAAGGCAGTGGTTCTGCGCAGCGCCAAGGAGGGCGTTTTTTGCGCCGGCGCCAACATTTTCATGCTGGGGACCAGCAGCCATCACTTCAAGGTGAACTTCTGCAAGTTCACCAATGAAACGCGCCTGGCGATCGAAGACGCGGGCACGTTCAGCCGCCAGCATTACATTGCCGCCTGCAATGGGACCACCGCCGGCGGCGGCTATGAGCTGGCGCTGGCATGCGACGAGATCATCCTGGTCGACGACGGCAAGAGCGCCGTGAGCTTGCCCGAGGCTCCGCTGCTGGGTGTGCTCCCCGGCACCGGCGGACTGACAAGGCTGGTGGATAAGCGCAAGGTGAGGCGCGACCGTGCCGACGTTTTTTGCACACTTGCCGAGGGCATCAAAGGAGAGCGCGCCCTCGCATGGGGTTTCGTCGATGCCCTGATCCCGCGCAGCCAGTTTGACGAGTTCGTCATCCGCCGCGCCCGTCAGTGGGCCGCGAAGGAGACCCCGCTCCCGGGACCCGGGATCCGACTGGAGGCGCTGAATCCGCGGCCGGCATCTGACGCCGTACAGTATCGTCATATCCGGCTCGGCCTGGATCGCGCGCGGCGCGTAGCCACGCTGATGGTCCAAGGGCCGGGCACAGAGCAGCCGGATAGCCTGCTCGGCATCCACGCTGCCGGCTCGGACTTTTGGCCGCTGCGCGCCTTCCGCGAGATCGACCACGCCCTGCTGCATCTGCGTTTCAACGAGCCTGAGATCGGTGTGCTGATCCTCAAGACGGAAGGCGCCCTCGCCCAATTGCGCCGGTTGGATGCGACGCTCGCCCGCTTTGCGGAGGACTGGTTTGTGCGTGAAGTCCTGTTGCTGATGAAACGCACACTGAAGCGGCTCGACCTGACATCACGCACTGTGCTCGCCCTGATCGAACCGGGGAGCTGTTTCGCAGGAAGCCTGCTGGAACTGGCGCTTGCCGCCGACCGCACTTACATGCTGGACGATGCGGGCGTCGCGGTCGCCGTCACGCCGCTGAACGACAGTTTTTTCCCCATGAGCAACGGCCTGTCGCGGCTGCAGAGCCGGCTTCTGGCACAACCCGATCGCGTCCCCGGGATACTGGCCCGGGACGGCATCCTCAGCGCCCGCGATGCGGAGCAGTCCGGCCTCGTGACCTTTGCCATCGATGCGCTCGACTACAACGATGATGTGCGCATCGCAGTCGAAGAACGTGCCAGCCTTTCCCCCGACGCCCTCACCGGCATGGAGGCGAGCCTTCGTTTCGCGGGTCCCGAGACGATGGAGACGAAAATCTTCGGACGTCTCTCGGCCTGGCAGAACTGGATTTTCGTCCGGCCCAATGCGGTGGGTGAACACGGCGCCCTGACGCTCTATGGAAAGCCCGCCCGCCCCGGGTTCGACTGGAAAAGAACATGACCGTTTCAGACCTCCGCCTTCCGACCTCAAACATTTCCGCTGACGGCCTGAGGTTTTGGTCAGAGGCCGGAAGACGGGGGTTGGAGGTCTGAAATGATCGATTACACGGAGAAGATCCCCAACAATGTCAACCTGAGCGAGGATCGCCGCCTGTTGCGCGCGCTCGAAACCTGGCAGCCCAACTTCCAGGAATGGTGGCGCGAGATGGGACCGAGCGGCTTCCAGCAGGATCAGGTGTATCTGCGCACGGCGGTGTCGGTGGAGCCGGGCGGTTGGGCACACTTCGACTACGTGCGGATGCCCGAGTATCGCTGGGGCCTTTTCCTGGTGCCCGCGACGAAGGATGCGCGCATCGGGTTCGGTGACTACGAAGGACTGCCGGTTTGGAATGAAGTGCCCGGCGAACTGCGCAACTGGCTGCGAAGGATCATCGTGACCCAGGGGGATACCGAGCCGGCGAGTGTCGAGCAGCAGCGGTTGCTCGGCCATAAAGCGCCCAGCCTGTACGATCTGCGGAATCTGTTCCAGGTCAACGTGGAGGAGGGGCGACACCTCTGGGCCATGGTGTATCTGCTCCACAGGTATTTCGGCCGGGATGGCCGTGACGAGGCCGAGGAACTTCTGCACCGCCGCAGCGGACACCGGGACAAGCCCAGGATTCTGGGAGCTTTCAACCAGCCCATTGAAAACTGGCTGGATTTTCTGATGTTCACCATGTTCACGGATCGCGACGGCAAGTACCAGCTTCTGTCGCTGAGCGAAAGCGGTTTCGACCCGCTCGCGCGCACCACAAAATTCATGCTGACCGAGGAAGCCCACCACATGTTCGTCGGCGAGACCGGAGTCCAGCGCGTTGTGCAGCGCACCTGCGAACTGATGAGGCAGGATCCCAATGAAGACGCCCGGAACCTCGGCGGCATCGACCTGCCCGCGATCCAGAAGTATGTCAACCTGTGGTACAGCCTGAGCGCGGACCTGTTTGGAGGTGAGATCTCCACCAACGCGGCGAATTATTTCGGAACCAGCCTCAAGGGGCGGAATCGCGAGGCATCCTACACCGACCACAAGGCGCTCGACGGTGCCTACCGCATGGTCGTGGTGGAAGGCGGCGCCCTCGCGGCGCGCGACGTCCCGTTGCGCAACGCCATGAACGAGGTGCTGCGCGATTCCTACATCGAAGATTGCCAGCGGGCTTGCGAACGGTGGAACCGGGTGATCGAGCGCCACTCGCTCGGCTGGCGGCTCAAGCTGCCCGACCGGAAGTTCCACCGCCAGGTCGGCATCTATGCCGGCCGGCACTTTACCCCGGAAGGGATTCCGATTGCGGACGAAGATTGGGAACGCCGCCGCGGCGAGTGGCTCCCCAGTGAATCAGACCGGGCGTACGTGGAGAGCCTTATGACGCCCGTCTACCAGCGCGGGCGGATCGCGAATTGGACCAGTCCCCCGGAGCGCGGTATCAACGGCCTGCCCTTCGATTTCGAATACGTCCGCTTCGATCAGGAGCG
Source organism: Terriglobia bacterium (assembly GCA_020072565.1). Classification (NCBI taxonomy): domain Bacteria; kingdom Pseudomonadati; phylum Acidobacteriota; class Terriglobia; species Terriglobia bacterium. The sequence goes on along the minus strand of JAIQGI010000001.1, from coordinate 7,869 downwards.
GTGACCACAGGCGCCTGAGGCCTCGACGCAGAGGCCGCAGGGAACGCAGAAAAAACACCAGAAAAGAAGCCGCCGGCAGCGATCCGGAGATTTTCTCTGCGTCCTCTGCGTTGAGATTCTTCTTTCTTTCCTTCGTCATTCGTCACTTGAGATGGCCATTGGAAGATGCCGGAAATTGGGGTACAGTGACCGATCGGATTGTGCCAAACGGCGAGGCCTGTAGCGATGGATGAGATGAAAATCCTGGTTGTCGACGACGAGACCGCTAACTTGCAGAAGCTGCGGCGCACCTTCATCGACAGGTTCCCCGTACTGGCCGCCGCCAGCGGCAACGAGGCGCTCGAGCTGATCCGGAAGAATGACGGAATCGCGGTCATCATCGCCGATCAGAGAATGCCCGACATGACGGGGGTCGAGCTGCTGCGCCACACGCTCCGGCTGCTGCCGGACGCCGTGCGCATTATCCTGACGGGCTACACAGATGTGGAGGTGCTGATGGAAGCGATCAACAGCTGCAAGGTGTATCGCTACGTCGTGAAGCCCTGGGATCCGCCCGACCTGTTGATGACTGTCGAGCGAGGGATCGAAGCGTATCGGCTGGCCCGGGAAAATGAGAGATTTCGCAAAGAACTCGTCCGCCGCGAGCGGCTTGCCCGCGAGCTCGAAATTGCCAGCGAAATCCAACGTTACATCCTGCCGCCGCGCTATCCTGAGCTGGCAGGCTACGAGATCGCAGTGGAATACCATCCGGCCCGCGAAGTCGGCGGGGACCTTTACGATTTCGACTGGAACCGCGAAGCCGGAACCCTGCAGATCGTGATCGGTGACGTTTCCGGGAAGTCCATACCTGCCGCCCTGTACGGCGCGGTGTTCAGCGGACAGTTGCGCACACTCTTCGCCCAGTCGCTGTCGCCGGGGGAAACTCTCGCCCGGGCGAATTCGAGTCTGATTGCACGCTACCAGGTCAGCAATTACATCGCGGCGGCCTGCATGCGCATCGAGCCGCAGAGCGGGTTGTGCGTGTTGGCCAACGGCGGCATGCCCTTGCCCTACCTGGTGCGGGCGGGTGATCTGAAGCGGCTTCACGCCTCGGGCATCCCGCTTGGCCTGCTCGAGGGCTCATCATACGACGAACTCCCTTTCCGGATGGAGAAGGGGGATCTCCTGATTTTTGCGAGCGATGGCGCCACCGACGCCGTCGATCCAGAGGGACAGATGTTCGATGAGGAGCGCTTTATCGAGTCCATACGGCGCTACTCGTCCGAAGGTGCGGTTTTCTTTGCACAACGCCTCTACCAGGCCATTTGCGAGTTCACTCATAACGCCGATGTCCACGACGACATCACGATTCTCGCGCTCCGCCGGAGCGCTTGAGCCCGGGCAGACATGCTGCTGATCAAGAATATCGGACAAATCGTCACCCTTCGGGGAGGTGCCGTCCCGCGCCGTGGCAGCTCGATGTCGGAGCTCGGCATCATCGAGAACGGAGCGATCCTGGTGCGGGCCGAGCACATTATCTGGGTGGGGCCGACCCGGGAAGTGCCCATGCGCGAGCTGGATCCCCGTCACGAGACCTTCGACGGCGCAGGTCTCGATCTGGTGGCTTTGCCCGGTTTCGTCGACAGTCACACACATCCCATCTTCGGCGGCACCCGAGCCCATGAATACGATCTGCGCTGCCAGGGGAAAAGTTATCAGGAGATCGCCGCGGCGGGCGGAGGAATCCGTGCCAGCGTGCGCCAGCTGCGGGCCGCGAGCCCTGACCAGCTTGTGGACTGCGCGGAACGCTACTTCCTCGAGTTTCTGAGGCACGGCACGACCACCATCGAAGCCAAGAGCGGCTACGGATTGAGCCTGGAGGATGAACTCAAAAGTCTGCAGGTGCTGGCGGCACTGCGCGGCCGGAGCCGGCTGGAGACTGTATCCACTTTCCTGGGGGCACACGACGTGCCGGATGAGTTGCGCGACTCGCGTTCGGAGTACGTCCGCCGCATCATCGAGGAGATGATTCCCCGGGTGGCGCGGGACGGGCTGGCGCAGTTCTGCGATGTCTTCTGCGACGTCGGCTATTTCACGGTCGAAGAGTCGCGCGCCATCCTGCAGGCTGCCAAGCGGGCCGGGCTCGCTCTCCGCATCCACGCCGAGCAGTTGGCTCACAGCGGCGGCGCCAGGCTGGCTGCGGAGTTGGGGGCGCTCAGCGCCGATCACCTGGAGTGGGTCGACGATGCCGATGTCGAGGTTCTCCAACGAGCGGGAACCGTGGCCACACTGGTTCCGGGTGTGACATTCAACCTCGGGCTCACCCGCTATCCGCCGGCACGGAAACTTATTGAGGCGGGAGTTCCGGTGGTGCTGGCCACCGACTTCAATCCCGGCTCCTGCTTCACTCTGAATATGCAGCTCATCCTGTCGATCGCATGCAGCCAGATGAAGATGACTCCGGCTGAGGTCATCTCGGCTGCGACCTTGAACGCCGCGTATGCGCTCGGTTTGTCCGAACGGCTCGGCAGTCTCGAGGAAGGCAAGCAGGCCGACATCGTGCTGATGAATGTGCCGGATTACCGCGAGATACCATATTTCTTCGGCGTGAATCACTGCGCCCTCACCCTCAAGAGAGGGAACATCGTCATCAACAGATTGGAGCGAACGTGAAGAAGATCGTCGAATGCGTGCCCAATTTCAGCGAAGGACGGCGCAAAGAGGTGGTGGATGCTCTTGCAGCCGCGCTGACAAAGTACCCCGGCGTTGCGCTTCTTGACTGTGAGATGGATGGCGCGCACAACCGTTGCGTCATTTCGACCGCAGGCGAGCCGAAAGCCCTGGCTCGCGGCGTGATCGAAGCCGTGGGGAAGGCGGCCGAACTTATCGATCTCCGGCAGCACCACGGAGAGCATCCCCGCATGGGCGCCACAGACGTTGTTCCCTTCATTCCCATCTCCGGAATGACCATTGAGGATTGCGTCCAGTTGTCGCTGGAGGTAGGGGAAGAGATCGCCACGCGCTATCGGATCCCGATCTATCTTTACGAACAGTCGGCGCGCATCCCGGCCCGGCAGGACCTTGCCTACGTGCGCCGGGGCGAATTCGAGGGCATCCGCGAAGAGATTCGCACCAATCCGGAGCGCAAGCCCGATTTCGGGCCGCTGGAAGTTCATCCGTCCGCGGGCACAACCGCCGTCGGCGCCCGTTTCCCACTGGTTGCGTATAACATTTACCTCAACACCCCGGATGTGAAGATCGCCCAGGCGGTCGCTCGCGCCATACGCTTCTCGAGCGGCGGCCTGCGCTACGTCAAGGCCCTGGGCTTCGAGATCAAGGAGAGACACCAGGTGCAGGTTTCCATGAACCTCACAAATTTTGAGGCGACGCCGATCTTCCGTGTTTTCGATATGGTGGTGCGCGAAGCCGAGCGTTATGGGGTTTCCGTCGTTTCAAGCGAGATTGTGGGGCTGGTGCCGCAAAAGGCCTTGAACGGGTGCGCCGATTTCTATCTGCGCCTGGAGAATTTCAGCCCGAATCAGATCCTGGAGAATCGACTGACCGATGCGCTTCCTCAGGAGCCCGCCCTGACGGAGTTTGTTTCCAGCGTGGCCGCGCCCGATGCCGTGCCGGGCGGCGGCAGCGTTGCCGCCCACGCGGCTTCTCTTGCGGCCGCGCTGGGCGAGATGGTGGCGGGCCTCACGCAAGGAAAGAAAAAGTATCAGGCAGTGGAAGCGCGAGTGCGCGATATTCATCAGCAGCTCACCGAGGCGCGCGATGCCTTGCATCGGCTGGTGCAAGAGGACGCCGAGGCCTACCGGCGTGTAATGACCGCTCTCAAACTTCCCAAGGAGACCGCTGAGGAGAAAGCGGCCCGGGCGGAGGCGCTCGAACAGGCCACGCGCACAGCCACGGAGGTTCCACTGCGCACCGCGCGCCGCGCGGGTGAGGTCCTGGGCCTGCTCGTGATTCTGGCGGAGATCGGCAATGAGAACGCACGCAGCGATGCGGCTGCAGGCGCGCAACTTGCGTGTGCTGCCCTGAAGGGGGCTCAGTACAATGTGCTCATCAACCTTCCCGGACTCGAGGATCGCGCCTTTGCAGATACCTGCCGGCGCGAGGCGGATGATCTCGCTCTCCGCGGCCAGGAGGTACTGCAGAAGGTCGATGCTCTGCTCACGCGGCTGCACTGAGTGATGAGTACTGCAGCGGAAGCGCACTCATGACTCATCCCTTTGCGTTCGAGCTCGCATCGGTGCCGGGGCATTCGGGGGAGTGGAGGTTACATTTTGTTCAATGCCAAGATCACCGCAGTGGCGCATCATGTGCCGGAGAAGGTTGTCACAAACCTCGATCTCGAAAAGGCCTTGGATACGAGCGATGAATGGATCCGAACACGCACCGGCATCAGTGAACGTCGAGTGGCGGCAAGAGGAGAGGCCACTTCCGACCTCGCCGTCGCGGCAGCGCTGAAAGTTCTCCACCAACGCGGCGTCTCAGCCCCCGAGATCGACTGCATCATTGTCGCAACGGTAACCCCGGACATGTTCTTCCCCTCGACAGCCTGCATTGTGCAGGACAAGATCGGAGCCAGCCGGGCCTGGGGATTCGATCTCTCCGGGGCTTGCGCAGGATTTCTCTTCGCCGTTTCCACGGCTGCACAGTTCATTCATTCCGGCGCCCATAAAAAAGTTCTGGTCGTCGGAGCGGACGTCATGACCTCGATTCTCGATCCATTCGACCGCGATACCTTTGTCCTCTTCGGCGATGGAGCGGGAGCTGTCCTGATGGAGCCGACCGGTTCTGATGAGGAGGGCGTGATCGACTTCATCCTGCAGTGCGACGGGTCGGGAGGGAAATTCCTCTGTATGCCCGGAGGCGGAAGCCTGCATCCGGCCACCCACAAAACCGTGGACCGACGGATGCATTTCGTCCATCAGAACGGCCGGGCGGTCTTCAAAACCGCAGTTCAACGCATGGCGGACGTATCTGCGGAAATCCTGGCGCGCAACCATCTGACCGCCGCGGACATCAGCCTCTATGTTCCGCATCAGGCCAATCTGCGCATCATCGATGCCGTAGTGGAACGACTCGGGATCAGCGCCGACCGGGTGGTGCGGAACATCGACCTCTACGCCAACACCACGGCAGCTACGATTCCCATCGGGATCTCGGAATCCTATCAGCAGGGGAAGATAGCGCCCGGGGAGCTCCTGCTCATGGCATCTTTCGGGGCGGGATTCACGTGGGGAAGCGTGCTGATGCGCTGGAGCATCTGACCGGCACTTGTGCTTCGTACCGGTCTTGGTTGCCTGGGAAATGGACCGCCCGGCTTCTAAATGAACAACTCCTCGTCCTGGTGCAAACGGCTCGAAGAGGACCTGCGCCGGCCGAATAAAACATCCAAAGCGCTGCGTATCCCCCGGACGACTGCTTGAGCTTCAGAGATCGGCGTGATGATCGCGGTTTGCAGCGTGTCAATGGTCTCGTTGATCCGGCTCGAAGTGGTGTCGATGACATCCTGGAGCCTGGCAATCTGAAGCCGGGCGGCATTGGTGGCTTCGTTGATGAAGGCATCCACATCAAGCACGCGCTGGTGAACAATTCTGCTGATGGCGGTTACGTTGTCCTGCACGGCACTCACTTTCTCGGCCGTGCCCTTGAGCACGGTCAGAAAACTGTCCGCCTGCTCAGTCAGAGAATCGACCTGCTTCGTCAGCTTGGTGCTCACTGCGTCCAGCCGGGCTGCGAGGTCCCGAATCTTGCGAAGTATGGCTAGGAGCGCGAAGCCCTGCAAGAGAAGCGCCAGTGCAACGAGCCCCGTGAATACGGCGAGTAGGACTTCTGTCGTCGGAGACATTTAGACCTTCGTTTTATCTTTCTCTTCCCGGTATGCCTGTTTTCCGGCTTCGAGCGCAGCTGCCAGCTGGTCGCGCTGTTGCTGCAGCAGTTCCTTGCCCCGATCAATCAGACCGCCGGTTTTTTCGGTGACGTCTTTCGTGCGATTCGCGATGAAATCCGCCCCCTCACGGGTCCTCAGCGCAATGAGTCTGCGAGTTTCCTCCCCGCTGCGAGGAGCCAGCAAGAGTGCGACGGCTGCACCAATGAACCCGCCGAGGATAAAAAACAAAGCTTTCTCGCCTGCTTTCGTCTCTTCCGCCATAAAGCCTCCTTGCTTCGAATAAGTCGTTGCAAATTCTATGTTTAGCATTTGGCCTGGCAAATGTCAAACGCGAAATCCGCGCATGGCGGCGGCGTGACGCTGCCTTGTTTTTTATTAGTTGTTGGGGCGCGGCGGCGTGTCTGTGTCGCATGAACAGCCAAGCAGTGGCCAGGCACCTCGCTTCATGGTGCCGTTTCCGGGCACGGAGTAAGCTATAATGTCGGGCTTGCGGGCGGGCCGGTGGGATTCACTCTGGCAAAAAAAGCACAGGAGTCAACATGAAGAACAGGCGTAAAGCATTCCCTACTCGTGCCGTTCATGCGGGGGAGCATCTCCCGCCCGGTGATTTTATGCCGGTTGTCGGCCCAATTCATCCTGCGGTGGGTTTTGTTTATGAGCACATGGATGACCTGGACGGAGTGCTGGGAACAACCAGGGACGGCTATGTGTATCCACGCTACGGCAGCCCGACTGTTGCCGCGTTTGAAACTGCCACCGCAGATCTCGAGGGGGGTGAAGCGGCTTTCGCCTTTGCTTCCGGCATGGCAGCGATTCACGTCGCACTGCTGACGGCGGGGGTGCGGCAGGGTTCGAACGTCCTGGCCGCAATGGATGTCTACGGTGCTACATTCACGTTGCTCCGCCGATTGTTTACCGAGCTGGGGGTCACTGTCCGCCTGGTAGATGTGACCGACCTGAAGGCAGCTGAGACGGCTCTGGACGAGACCCGCCCGGTCATCCTGGTAGCGGAGACGATTTCCAACCCGCTCCTGAAGGTGGCCGACCAGCCTGCTCTGATCGACATGGCTCATCGCCGTGGTGCGCAGGTCTTGATCGATAACACTTTTGCCTCCCCCTACCTCTGCAACCCCTGTGCCTACGGCGCCGACTATGTAATGCACAGCGCCACCAAATTCATCGCGGGGCACGGGGACGTGCTGGCGGGCGTGATCATCACTTCAACCGAAAACCGGAAAAAGATGTATGAACTCAACAAGATGATTGGCAGCACCCTTGGGCCCTTTGAAGCGTGGCTCGCGCTGCGCGGGCTCAAGACTCTGCCGTTGCGGCTGCGCCAGCAATGCGAAAATGCCGTCCGTATTGCCGGATGGCTGGCCGCCCATCCGAGGATCGCACAAATCAACTATCCCGGTCTGCCCACACATCCCCAACACGCGCTGGCGCGCCGTCTTTTCCAGGGGAAAGGCTTCGGTGCCGTTCTCTCCTTCGAGATTGCCGGCGCCGACAAGAAAGCTGCGTTCCGTTTTATGGATGCACTCGATTTGTGCATGCCGGCGACCACCCTGGGCGACATCTATACCATTGTCCTGCATCCGGCCTCGTCCTCGCATCGGGCCCTTTCGCCGACGGAGCGGGCCGAGGTAGGAATCAGCGACGGTCTTGTGCGTCTGTCCGTCGGGATTGAGGATGCCGACGACATCATCGCCGACCTGGAACAGGCGCTGCTGGCGACCGGGTGAAAATGCCTTCGCGGAGGCCCTCCGGAAGGTTTCTTCTCCAGTGGGGTGACGGCTCTTCGAAACTCAACGCAGAGGGCGCGGAGAAAGTCGCAGCAAACCCTCCGCGTCCTCTGTTCCGAAAATTCTTAGGCTCAGGCAGCCTCTTCCGTTAGTTTTACTTTGTAGCCCAGATGCTCAAGTCTTTTTACATGGTATCGACGAATTCGGTCTCGGTGAAGGCGTTCAAAGTAATCGGCGCCAAGATCA